>CAZKCX010000420.1:0-6536 GCA_964550865.1 uncultured Planctomycetales bacterium | reverse complement strand
GAAAAGCCATGACCCGCAAGGAGCTAGTAACCGGAGTTAGCTAGAGACTCAGTCACCGGGATTCCCCGGTCCACCGGGCCGATACAAGCGACCCGCCAGTCGGATCCGATCTCCACGACGAAGATCCATCACCGCTTCCTTGACGTAGACCCGCACCAAGCCCACGACGGGTATTGTCTCATTGCCGCCGCGAATGTTCACGGCCTCCAGCAGGATGCGGGTTCGCATCCGACCGTGAAGCCACCGTGCGAAGTGCCCCCCAGGCCGCTCGTAGACCAACGGCTCGTCGACAATCCGTCCGGTGAGTGTGGCGGTCGTCCCCTCCGCGGGAACGTATCGCACGATGTGCGTGGGCGGCACGCGACGAAATGCACTGTCGTGCAAGACACCCCCGAGCGCAGCCGCCGCCAACGCAGCCGCGACGACGCGCATGGATTTCCGTCGATTCCTCGGCAGTAGAAGACCGCACGCCAACGCCACCATGCCGAGGATCACAGGGAGATGCAGACGACAGGCGTAGTCCAAGGCGATGCCGAGCGCCAATCCTGCCGCGACGGGGACGAGCGGCGCAGGCGTAAGGGGGCGAACGGACAACCATTCGCGATGGCCCAGAGAATCCATGGATGCAGAATACACGGCCGGAAATATAGAGTGTGTCTGAGAGGCTTGCAATGCGGCCTCCGGGTTCCGGCCGGATTTCGAACGTGGATGTATTCGGGCGCTCGCCTGTTCGCACTTGGACCTGTGCTTGGATCGCTCGGGGGTGTTGGCCGCCGCTGCTCATCGTGGCAGGCTAATGAACTACTCCGACGGGTTACGGCCGCCTTGGACGCCGCGGGCATCCGCTACGCCGTCGTCGGGGGCAATGCAGTAGCCGCTTGGGTTGCCCGAGTCGACCCCAGCGCGACCCGAGCGACCAAAGACGTGGATCTGCTGGTCCGGCGATCCGACCTGGAGCAGATCACGCACGTGATGCAGGGCCTGGGCTTCGAGCGGCAAGATCTACGAGGTTTCGTTCTGTTTGTCGATCCCGAAGAACCCAGCCGTCGTTCGGGCGTGCCCTTGGTGTGGGCCGATCAGCTGGTGCGTCCGTCTTATCCGCAGCCGGCGCCATCCGTGACCGAAGCCGTCCGAGATCCCGAGGGCTTCTTTGTGTTGGATCTACCCGCGCTGGTACGCATGAAGCTCACATCCCATCGCGACATCGACCGGGCACACGTTCGAGATATGATGAGCGTCGGACTGGTATCGGACGCCGTCGTCCACGCCCTACCCGACATCCTACAAGACCGTCTCACCGAGATCCGCGCATCGCTGGACGAGGATCTCTGACCGGACCAGGCGATTCGCGTCGCCACGTATGGTGCCGCTGAGGAAGCTGCTTCCGCAGTCGTGTATTCGTTCACCGAGTCCGATAACCGATCGTTACGGTTTTGCAGGGCGTGTATCGCAAACGCGCTATCCGCGTCGGCAGCTTGTGGCTGCGCACAAAAAAACTGGGGCGGGTGGCGAATCGGCCGGGGGGGAAACCGACGCGCCGGGGGGAACCACCCCAGTGCCGGTATTAAAGCTCAAGCCCTGTCGGCTGTCAACTGCGAAGTGCGGAAAAGCACGAAAACACGGCAGTCGTTTAAGTAACCCTATTTCGGGATGTTAGACAAAGGCCGATCCGTGGCGTCGAACACCATCCGTTCGCCGAGCGTCGCCGACCGCTTCGGGCCGATACCTCGGATTCTCTGGAGATCCTCGACGGATCGAAAGACCTGAGCATGGGGATCGCCCTGCTTCTTGCGTTGGTCCGCGCGGTACTCCACGATCCGTTTGGAGAGCGTCGGTCCCAGTCCCGGGAGGGAGGCCAATTCCCACCACTCCGCGGTATTGGGGTTGATCCGCCCGATCCCGTCTCTATCGAGCGTCGCTGTGCTCGCGGGTTCAGCTACGTCGAGGCCGGCCGGCCGTACGACGAGCAGTGCCCACGTGAGCCCGCACAGGATCAGGCATAACGCGAGACTGTGAAGGTCCGCCCGCCCGAACCAGCCGCAATCGCCGTCAGGATCCGGATCGCTCATCGAGACAATGTTCGGCCGGATGATTCCGACTGGCAAGGGGCGGCATGAAGCGATCCTCCGATCCGAACGAGGAGTGTGTAGACAGCCGCGGCTCTACCCGTTCCGTTGCGCATGAAAGGCGCCGCCCGACTCAGGCGGAGCCGGACGGCGCGAATTCGAAGGTGGGACTTCATTCCGGGTTGGGTACCGACCGGAAGCACAGCCGGCACACCCCAACCCTAGCGACATGGCGTACAGCTACTCTTGTTCTTGCTGTCGCCGCCGTTGCCATTGCCCTTGTCGGCCTTCGCGGTCTGGCACCCGGTGGCCGGACAATCCAGAGAGCCGCAGCATTCCTTCTTCTCGGTGCAGATCTCGCCGTTACCGCCGTTTGCGGCCTTCGCTACTTTGCCGGTCGAGCAGCTGCTCGCCGACGCGCAGTCGGCTGATTTGCCGGCGACAGGGCATTCACTCGGGGCAGCCGTCGCACCGGTGACGGGGCATACCTTATCGGATCCGTTGCCGCCATTGTCCGCCTTGGCTACCGGCTTTCCGTACTTCACGCTGCAGCCGTAGGGCTTCGTCTCGCTTCTCGGAGGATTGTTGCCCGCGAGAAGCGCTCCAACGGCCGTCGTTACGAAGTTGTGGCCCTTCCGATCGTCGAGCGCTCCGTTGTAGACAAGCGTTCCGTCCTTGTGGATCACGAATACGTGCGGAGTCGTCTTGGCACCGTAGGTACGGCCGACTTGACCGGTCGGATCATGAAGAATGGGATAGGCGATGTGATTCTTCGCCTTCCATGCACGGTTTTCCGCGGGCTTTCGCCAATGCGTGCTCTCCATGCCGAGCCAGATGACTCCCTTGGGAGCCAGGTTCGCATACGCCTGCTGCGTCGTCTTCTTTTTCGCATGGTGATCGACGACGTACGGACACTGCTGCGAGGTCCATTCCAGCACGACGATGTGCCCCTTGTAATCAGAGAGCTTGTGCGTCTGACCGTGCGAGTCTTTGAGGGCGAAGTCCGGCGCCGGCTTTCCGATCGACGCCTTCCCATGCGCAGCCTTCGCGCCCGACGGGCTGCACCCTTCCTTTCCGCAATCTGCTAGTACCGTCGCGCCTGGCCAGGCGACGACTCCAAGACATGCCAATACCGCTGCAGAAATGTACGTCTTCCTGCGAGTCATTGTTTTGCTCCTCCAATGGGACTGTTTCGTGTCCCCCACTTGCCTGCCTTGCGGTACCCGATTGACAACAGCTTCGTGCTCTGTCGCTCGTCAGCGGATCGGCGGGTGGCCCATGGCTTTAGCCGTGGGGAACGCGAATTTGCTTCCAGTTCGTCTTTCCCACCTCTGAGAAGGTGGGCCACCCATCGGCCGAACGCCCATCGTCTGTCCGCCCATCGGATGGGTTGCGACACAACCCAGCGGTCTGTGTGGATGGTCTTCCGACCGGCACCTGACACCAAAGTCGTGCTTTCGGGCACCCAATACGCTTCGCGCCCGTTCGCGCTACTTGTTGACTTCGATGCGTGGCCGCGACAGGATGTTCCCCGATGTGGCTCTCTGACTATCTTGTGATCGATGTCTTTGCGGACAGGCCATTTACGGGCAATCCTGCCGGGGTCCTGGTCGATGCCACCCACTTGACCGACGAGCAAATGCGCGCGATCGCCCGGGAAATCAACCTAACGGAGACCGTGTTCGCGCTGCCCTCCACGCAGACGACGGCGGCCGTCAAGTTCCGAATCCTCACACCCACCGGGGAAGGTTCGTTTTCCGGCCACGCCATCCTGGCGGGCGTCACGGCGTTGCTTCGGATGGGACGCTTCGCCGCGCTGCTCGAATTCGCAGAGGCCATGCTGCCGGTTGAGATCGGTCAGGAGGTGGTGAACGTCCGCGCCGGGAGAATCCGTCCCGACGAGGACGAATTCCTCGTCTGGGTCGAGCAACCCCACCCGCGGCTCAAGAAGTTTCCGCACGATCCGACCAAGACCGCCAAGCTGCTGGGCACCGATCCCGCGGAGATCGACGGTTCCATGCCGGCCATGCAGACCGAGCAGAACGACGTGATTCTCTTCGCTTCCAGCTACCGTGGGGTCATGACGGCCTGTCCGGATTTCCAGCAGCTCGGGGAATTCAGCAGACGTCGGCGCCTGCGCGCCTGGTGTGTGGCCACGACGGAAACGCTCTCTCCCTCGGTCAATGCCCATGCGCGGTGCTTCGCTCCGGTCCTCGGCATCCCAGAGGATGCAGTGACGACCATCACCGCCTCCTCCCTGGCCGTGTATCTCGTTGCGGCGGGCGAGATCGCCATGTCCGGGAAGCGCGCGGCCGTCACGATCACCCAGAACGATTCGACCGGCCGAGCCGGCATGATTCGCGCGCTCGTGGATCAATCGGATGGCTCCGGCTACGACGTCTGGGTCGGAGGGCAATGCTTCGTTTCGATGACGGGCCAGGTGCACCTTCCTATATAAATATCTATTTCGAACAGGTTTAGACACCTATCCAGGCCGGAGGGCGATCCATTTCTTTCACAAGTTGAAATAGTTGCCTAACCAATATAGAATACAACGGTCAAGCGATTGGGCTCCTGCCCATGACTCCACCGTCGAGGGGCCCCTTGAAGGAGAGCGGACCATGTCTTCTGTTCGACGGAAACTCGTCAAGACTCTGTTGGCCTTTGCGACCGGCGGCGTCGGCGCGAACCAGTATGGTTCGGGAGGCGGAGGCGTCGATGAGACCTTGTTCTACGTCTGGCGAATCGTAGACGTGTGGACCTAAACGAGACCGGCGGCTCGTCTCCCCGACGTGCGCTCACTTGCTTGCGGTGAATCGAGAGGGCGAGCGGACGGTCCGCGCTACGCATGCAGGGTCGAGAGCAGCTCGTCGCGCGAGAACTCGACCACGCCGGTGTAGGCGTCGGAGGCGCCGTAGTAGACCTGAAGCACGTCGCCGCGCTCGACGATGCCGGTCGGAAAGACCACGTTGGCGACGAAGCCCTCGCGCTCGAAGTCGGCCTCGGGGACCATGACGGCCTCCTCCGTGTGTTTGATGATCTTCCTCGGGTCGTCAGGGTCCATCAGGATTGCGCCGGCGGAATACGTGCCGACCTCTCCGGGCTTCGTGGGACGCTGGTTGCCGTGGTAGATCTCAAGCCATCCATCCTCGGTTCGGATCGGTGGTGTTCCGGCGCCGATGCGACCGGTCTCCCAGCTCGATTCCCCACCGAAGAAGTACTGGTGCTTGCCCCAGTGCACCAGGTCGGAAGACCTCGCGATCCACATCTCCGGCATGCTGAAGGGCGTTGACGGATTGGGTCGGTGGAGCGCGACGTACTCGCCGTCGACCTGTTCGGGCAGCAGCACGACGTCTTTGTTCTCCGAGCAGAAGATCACGCCGTGCCGCTCGAAGGTCTCGAAGTCCTTCGTGCCGGCCAGTGACGTGCAGGCCCCGTGCCTCGAGACGGACACGTACGTGAAGTAGTACGTCTCGCCGATCTTGGTGATCCGCGGGTCCTCCACACCGAAGGTCTCGTGCTCCGTGTCGGGTTCGAACGTCGCCCCGTCGATGGAGTCGATGTGTCGGCCGTCCTTGCTGCGGACGACGCGAAGGTGTGAGATGAAGTTCAGGCGGATCGTTCCGTCGCTCCTGCGTTCCACGACGCGAGGATCGACGGGTGCGTATTCCTCCTGGCTGATCCAGTCGATGGTCAGCCCGTCGTGAGGCTCCCATCGCGGCAGGCCGATGAACCCGTCGCGACGTTCGCGGGGGGCCTCGGCGACGCGCACGAGGATTACGACTTCATCGCCCACGGCAATTGCGCCGGGGTTGAAGGTTCCCACCACCTTCAGCTCCTCGTGCGAGGGCTCGATGTCTTCCGGGCGAAGCAGGCAGGCGTTGAACAACCGCTTAATCATGAAGGGCTCCCTGGCCTGCGATCACTTCGTCGCGATATTCAGGGTGAAGTCGGTCCCGCCCTTGCCCATGCCACGGAACTCTCGCGTCTCGAGCCGCGAGAAACCGGCCCCGAGGAACATGTCCTTGAGCTGCTGCCAGAACCAGTCGAGCGGGTGGCGGACGGTGGCGGTCTCCAGGCGTTGTTCCCCGCCCTGTTCGATCAGGTAGAGATGGTGGCGGTCAATGAAGTCATCGCCCCGCGAGCGGGCGAGCAAGGCGGTGCACCGCATGTCGTCTTCGCTGTGGGTCCACTCGATGCTGAATCGCGGTTGGGCCTCCCAGTCTCGATCGAGCGCCTCCAACGTGTCACAAGGCTGGCTGCCTTCGGGTGCGCCCACGAAGACGAGCTTTCCGCCCGGCTTGAGCACGCCGAGAAGCCCGTACAGGGAGGCCTCGAAGTCCTCCCGCGTGACGGTCCAGCGCAATGCGTCGTTGAAGACCACGTCGTAGAGCAGCCGGGTTCGACTAGGCAGCTCCAACCAGCGGGCGGTGAAGAACTCGATCTGGTAGCCTTCCATCCGACACAGCT
>CAZKCX010000419.1:0-6540 GCA_964550865.1 uncultured Planctomycetales bacterium | reverse complement strand
TCGCCGTCGATGAAGAAGCGATCGTCTCCCTCGCCGAACCATCCGTGGTACATGTTGCGGACACTGAGCACGGTCCCCACGTAGTGCCCCCGTCCTTCGAGGTCGGCGATGAGATAGTCGTCCTGCCCGCAGGGATGTTCCTGGCGGTAGCGGGCGTGGAAGTAGCAGACGTCCTCGGGCAGCGACGGCAGCGACTGCCAGTCGACATAGTAATAGAGCGAGTCGACCTTGCCCTCGGGGTCGTCGTTGGTCACCGTGACGCGGGCGCGCGTCTTGAACGGCATGGGCCACCAGCAGTTCATCGCGCGCCCTTCCGACGATACCGACACCGGCGCGCTGTTCACCGGCGCCCGCAGGCCGTTGCCCATCGCGAAGAAATCGCCAAGCGGGGCCTCGACCGAGGGGACCTCCGAGCCGTCGTAGCTGATGCGAAGCGTCAGCATCCGCGGCCAGTGCATGACCTTCGCCGCGCCGACGGTGAACCAGACGTGGGTGATGACGCCCGGCCCCTCGAGATCGGCCAGCGTCAGGGTCTTGCCCGGTTCGATCGATCGGGCATCGCCGTTTTGATTGCGCCAGTCCTTGGCCGAGCTGCTGCTACGGTGCGTGCGGCCCGCGCGGAGGCGGGTGAGCGCGAGCGGGTCGTCCTCGATCGCGCCGGCCTGGACGGTGGGTGGGGCGGTGCTTACGACCACCGCGGCGATGGCGATCGTAACAGCAGGGGCGAACGTATTCGACAGCGGGTCGGGCATCATGGGATCTCCTGCGGCTCGGATTGGCAGCGAAGACGGGGACAATCGGGGCCAACGCGCGATCGATAGCCTAGCGATGAGAGCATGAGATTGGCAAGTGGGGATCTGTGGGAGTGCGTCCGGGCGCCAAGCCGCTTTCATCAAAGGTTGACCATCGCTACGAAAGAGGCGTCCATCTGGATGGCCCATGGCTCCACTTGTCCTGTCTTCGACCCTGAGGCTCAGACCCGAAGGGAGTTCCGGCGAAGGAGCCGTGGGGGAAGCGAATCCCCGCGCGAATTCGTGTCCCCCACCTCTGAAGAGGTGGGCCACCCAAACCTCGCTGACTCGCCAAGCATTCTTGCAGACCGCTTAGACGTCCGCGCCGGTGCCGTTGCCGTGGGCCTTTCGGATGGCGGCGCGGATTCGCTCGTGGACCTCGAGGGGGTGGTTGATGTTCTCCCAGGCGGCCTCGATGCCGCCCGTACCGGCCGTGGCGAAACCGATCGTTCCCAGGCCGAAGATCCGCTCGTAGATCGCGAAGCGTGCGAAGGTGTTCTGGAGGCGCGTGAGCTGGCACTCGAACAGGTCGACGTTGAACACGCCGCGGATGCGCATGATTCGCCGATTGGTGAGCACGTAGAGCCGAGACACCCATTGGAGGGTGGCCACGCCGACCCGCACGCACGCGAGGGTCACCGCCATCTTGACCAGAATCGTCTGGCTCAGACCCACGGGCCAGAGCAGTCGACTCAGCGGCTCGGAGACGACGATGATCAATCCCGTCCCCAGCAGCATGCGAAACGACGCGAACAGGATGAACCACAACGACGGTTTGATCTTGAGCAGGACGATCTCGCCGCCGTCGAGCAGATGCGCGGGAATGGCCTGATCGGATTCCAGCACGCCGGGTTCGCCGGCGGCGTTGGCTTCGACCAGGCTTGGCTGCGGCAGGCCGAGCAGGTTGGCGGGTACGAGAAGCATCGGAGCCCCCAGGGCTCGAACCATGTGTTCCTTCCCATTTTATCGGCACGAAGGGCGTGGGACTCGCGTTCTGCAATTCACTCGTACAGATGGGACTTGAGGACCGCGATGTCCGGGAAGTTCCGATAATGCCCGTTGTAATCGAGTCCGTAGCCTATGACGAAGACGTTCTCGATATCGAAGCCGACGAGATCGGCCTTGGCACGGCCCTCGTCGCGGCTCGGCTTTCGCAGGAGTACGCAGGTGCGCAGGGTGGACGGCCTCATCGCCGCGATCTCGGCCTGGACCAACCCGAGCGTCCGTCCCGTGTCGAGGATGTCGTCGACGATCAACACATCTCTCCCGGCCACGTTGACTTGGAGCGGCGACAGCAGCGACGGGCCGAGCGACTCCGTCGTCCTACCGGGGTAGCTCGACACGGTGACGAGGCCCATCTTGAGCTTGATGGGCAGGTGGCGGATCAGGTCGGCCACGAAGATGATCGCGCCGCTGAGGATGGCCACCATGACCAGGTCGTGTTCCGCGTTGGCGTAGAGCCGGCCGATCTCGTCCGCGAGCTCGCGGGTTCGCGCCGCGATGCGCTCACGCGGGATCAGGATGCGGTCGATATCAGCCTGCATCGGACTCGGGACTGCGGAGGCGCCGCCGTCGCGGCTTCTCGTCGAAGCCGAAGTGGACGCGGTTCTTCTTGCTGATGATCGTCAGCACGAGAATCGCCGCGATGCCGGGCATGGCGAAGAGCGGAGAGAACATCCCCGGTTGCGTGTAGAGCACGTATCCCATCACCACCAGGGGGAGAATGCCGACCAGAAGGATGGCGACGAACCACGTCCACTTCATGCCGCGGGCGAACCAGCCCCAGAAGAACCAGAGCAGAACGCCGACCACGGCGATGCCGAGGTAGAGCATCAGATTCGTCTCGCCCGGCCTGACGGTCTCCGTCAGCGCCCACCAGATGCCGGCCGCCACCTGCAGCGCGGCGAAGACGCGGCCCACCACCGCCAGGAGGTGCACCACGGGCGGCGCCGTGCTTGTCGCCTCGTCGGCGGCCACCTCGCGTGTCTTGAACAGGGCAACGGCCAACAGCACGATGGCCAGCGTGTAGAAGAGGGCATAGCCGAAGACGCGCAGGACGTGCGCCGGGGGGATCGGCCTGCGGAGGATGATCGCGTCGCTCACCCAGAAGAACTGCATGTTCGGGATGACCGCGTACGCGATTCGGGCCAGGATGCGGGCGGTCTCGCGGCTCACGCCGGTCAATCCGGTAGCCGGAGACGTGGACCCCTTCTCGGCTGCCGCGGCTTGTTCGTTCGGCTCCCCCTCTCGCTCCGCCTTCGCGAGCGCGCCTTCGTTCGGCTCGACCAGATCCTCGGCGTAGTCCGGCAAGTTGGCGTCCAACAGCGCCGGGTCCTGCTCGCCGGCGGGCAGCGTCGCCGGCAAGGGCTTGTAGTCCGGAAAGGCGTACGGCTGGAAGAAGTAGTCGCTGGTGAGCCCCAGCCCCAGCACGATGAAGCAGATCAGCAGCGTCATAACCTGCCCCAGGCGGGTAGAGGCGGCCAAGGCGACCGCCGCCAGGATCATCACGGCGAAGTAGACCAAGAGCACCGCGGTGGGGAGCTGCGTCTCCATGATCTTCTTGGCAAACGGCTGGAAGGCCCATTCGCTGTCGATGAACCCGACGAGCATGACCGCCAGCGTCAGTAGACCGCAGCCCAGGCCCAAACAGGTCGAGACGAACTGCCAGCCGTAGAAGTAGTTGCAGAAGGTCGCGATCCCGAAGGTCAACAGGACCGCGCCGAATCCGAACAGCAGTACCGGCCAGTCGAAATGCTGGTTGCTGGCCTGCATCACGCCGTGCCGCGCGGCCAGAAAGAACGCCAACGCGCAGAGGTAGAAGCCGACGGTCAGCGCGCCGGCCAGGCCGAAGAACTTGCCGAGGACGAAGACCTCCCGCGGTAAGGGCTTGCTGACGACCGTGAGCACCGTCTTGTTCTCGATCTCGCGACTCAGGACGCCGGCCGAACTGAACCCCGCCAAGAGCAGTCCACCGATCAACAGGGTGCTTAGCCCCAGGTCGTACATCATCTTGTCGTCGTCGTAGATCTCCTCGCTGGGCGAGGTCGTGAAGGCCGAGATGGCCACATTGATCGTCAGACAGCCCATGATCACGAACACGAGCAGGCCGAAGACGGGCTGGCGGGTCGTCTCGGTGAACGTGTTGCGTACAATGGCCAACAGCTTGGTGAGCATACGTGGTCCTACTTGGTGGATCGTACGTTCCGGCGGGCACGAGGGTTCATGGTCGGCCCGGCGGCCGCCCCGATGGACGGCAGATTCGTATGATTATGCGGTCTGCGCCCGGATCTGAAAAGGGCCGCGGGGGTGAAAACCCAAGTCGAGCAGTTGTCGGTACCGACGAGGGAGTTCGATACGTGCCGGGCCCGGCCTCCCGCGGGATGCGTCAGAGTGAGGCCGGTCTTGACGAATCCGTGTGCCACTCCTACTGTGGACATCATCGTAAGGGATTTGCGAGCGAGTACTCCCATTGAGGGCAAAGGTGACATGATGAAACGACGAGTCCGCGTGGAATGGAAGCCCGTGTTGGCCGTGGGGGCCTTGATCCTTTGGGGAATCGGCTGCGCTAGTCCGGTGGCGCCGACCGACGGCGACGGGGACGATTCGGGCCGACAGCAACCGGCCGACTGTACCCAGACGATCGCGGCGCTGCCCGCGCCCGGCTACTACCAGCAGTTCGTTTCGGTCACCGTAACGGTAGATGACCCTGCGTCGGGGTTGGGTCAGGCGGTCCTCGCGATGAATCAGCTCTCGCCCGAGCAGAACGGCGAGACGCTCGACGAATCCGACCAGCTGTACGAGGTCGGCGAGGACGGCGACGTCCTGATGTACTACGTCCTGAACGAGGAAGACGGCGAAAAGCAATACGTCGAGTACGCTGAACTCGAGGATCTGGCGTTTCAGCTGGTCAGCGGTTGCATCATCCTGTGGACGGAGGATGTGGACCTGAACGACATCGTCAACGGAACCGAACCGAACGAGCCGTCGGACCAGACCGACAGCGTCTGTGGCCAACAGGAGGTTCCCCTCTATGCCGACGACGGGAGCCACATCTGCCTGAAGGGCACGACCAAGGACTTCTGCATCGATTGCCGCGAGACCGCCTCCGACGGCTGGTCGATGAAGGTGGATCAGACCGTCGAGTACGAGGCCCTCGGCTCGATCACCGTCTCCAATCCCGCGGATCCCAACGGCGCTCCCATCCCCGTGACAGAGGGAGAGCGCGCCACCGTGCAGATCCTCAGCACGGTGGAATTCGTTTCGACCGTTCACCCGGCGGATCTGGGATACGAGAAGGTCGACCTGCCGGCGGACTAGTACTGCATTTCAGAAGTGTCGCGACGATATGCCCGAGCCGCCGGATTCATCCGGCGCGGCCGCGCGGCATGAATGCCGCGGCTCGAGCAGCAAACGTGGCACGCATGAACACTGCCACAGTCGTACCACTTGTGAAATACGGTACTAGCGGGAAGAGACGTTCCGTCCAACACTGCGTCTGGTGTCGCGATGCGCCTGCAGTGGCTCGCGCGTGAGCGTTGCGTCCCTTTGCCTGCATCGTCCGAGCCCCGGCTTGGATTGCCCCCAAGAACCATCACGGCCGCGTGTTCCGCATCGATGAGCGTCGCCTCGATGGTTCCCGCGTCGAGCCCCGTCGTCGGACGTGGATGATGGAAGTCCAAACCGGTAGCAAGTAGGCTGGTGCCCTCGAACGCAGGGATTTCCACCTTCATCAGGGGAGCCGACGCCATGTCCATGCGAGCACAGCCCGCCGGTTCTGGCCGGTGGGGTTTGTACGCTTGAGGCCGAAGCGATAGCCCTGAACGCTCAGGACCCTGGCGCGATGGTATTCCTCGGTGAAGGAGCGATGCAACCTGATTTCCAGCTACGGGGTATTCGACAGGACCAGCGCATGCTGCCATCGGTACGCTACCACTCGCGGCACATCCCCAAGGAGCTGCTGAACCTCGAGACGCGAAACGGCAAGCGGATTCTCGGCAATGGATTGTGCGACGTGCTCGACGGTGACGTCCCGCGACGGCTCGCCGACTGCGGTGTGACGCTGATCGAGACCCGCTGCGTCTGGTGGGAGATGGAGCCGAAGCCGGATACGTACGATTTCTCGCGCCTCGAGCGCGACCTGGACAAGATGGATCGCGCGGGCATGCAGGCCGGCATCTTCCCCTGGTTTCAGCATCCGCCCACGTGGTACGACCCCAAGCACGAAGCACACGCGCGGTTTCGCTGTCTCACACACGGCAAGGACTCGACGATCCTCTCGCTGTGGGACCCGAAGACGCTCGAGGTCTACGACCGACTCTACGGCGAGCTGGCCCGTCGGACTGCCCATCGCATCGCGTTCCTTTACGCAGGCATCAGCGGGGACTACGGCGAGGTGGCGTACCCTGGCGGCGTGAAGCACTACCTCTTTTCCCCTTCGCACGGGCATTCGGGCTTCTGGTGCGGGGACCCTCAGGCTCGGCGGTCGTTCGCACGGTTTCTGGAACGACGCTACGGCGACCTGGACAAGCTCAATCGCGCGTGGGCCACGCGGTTGGCTCGTTGGGATGTGGACCTGATGCCCCCGTTTCCCATTCGAAAGCAGCCCCTGCGGCGTCGGCGCGACTTCGCCGATTGGTATACGGGCTCGCTGCAGGGCTTCACCGACGCGGTGTGCAAGATCGTTCGCCGTCACTTCCCGGAGATGCACGTGGGCATCCCGCTCGGCTTCCCGCATGAGGCGTTGCGCGTC
>CAZKCX010000418.1:0-6562 GCA_964550865.1 uncultured Planctomycetales bacterium | reverse complement strand
CCCAATTCGCTGGCGATCTCCTCGCGCAGGCGAAATCGGACTTGCTTGTGGCCCAAACGGAGGTCGTCCTCGATTCCGCTCACGCCGGGCAGCGTCTTGAGGAAGGCTTTGATCTCACCGGCAATCTGCCGGCAGGTATTATAGTCGTTGTACTCGATCCGAACGGCCACCGGCTTGCCCAAGGGCGGGCCGGACTGCGCGGGCCAGACGCGAACTGCCAGCACGTCCGTGTCGTTCGTCGCGGCGAGATGGTCGCGCAAGGCCTGACCGATACGATTCATCACCACTTCGGGCGTGCGTTGGGCCTCGTCGGTCTGTGTCATCTCGATCCATATCTGGGCGACGTTCGGCATACGCGTCGCCCGGCCGTTCTCATCGAGCTGAATGCCGACGGACGTGTGGTAGGACAGGACCGTCTCCGGCATGAAGCGGTCGACGACCGGTGTGAGGCGGCGCACGACGTCCACAGTGCCTTCAATGCTGGACGTCGGCCGCGTGGTGATGTCCGCGATGAACAGGGGGAAGTCTTGCGGGAACAGTTCGACGATGAGCAGCTTGCGGGCCTGGAACGCCACGACCGAGATGGCGACGACCACGAGGAAGAACTGATACCGCCATCGGAGCACCGCCGCCAACATCCCGTCATAAGCCTGCAGGGCGCGCCGGCCGACCTGCTTGAATCGCGAGGCGGCGGGCGCGTGCTCGTCGCCACGGACGCCCGCGGGGCTGCCGTGATCGCCGAGGCCCTTGCCCTTGCCGCGTCGGGGACCCCAATGCAGGTAGTGCGCGGGCAGGACGATCAGGCACTCGAACAGGGATGCCAGCAAGGCGACCGTCACCGTCTTGGGCACGATCGCGAAGAACTTCCCGAGCACCCCGGTCATGATGAGCAGGGGCAAGAAGGCCGCCACCGTCGTCGCCGCCGACGCACAAACGGGCCACATTACCTGGTTCGTCCCGTCGATGATGGCCTGCCGCACCGACTTGCCTTGCTCGACGTGGCGGTAGATGTTCTCGAGCACCACGATGGCGTCGTCCACGATCAGCCCGCTGACGAGCACGAGCGAGAACACGCTCACGACGTTGATGCTGACCTCGATCATGTACATGAAGATGAAGGCGCACAGGAACGAGAAGGGGATGCCCAAGAGCGCCAGGATGGAGTTGCGCGCCCCGATGAACATCCACAACACGCAGAAGACCAGCACCATTCCCACCAGGAGGTTCTTCTTCAGCGTGCCGATGCGGTCGCGGATCATCTTGGTCGAGTCGGCCGTGATGTGGAAGCCGATGCCCGGCGGCACCCGCGGCGACCATTCCTCGAGACGCTTGCTGATCCGGTCGCGCACGTCGATGGAATCGGCCATCTGCTCCTTCGCCACGTTGAGCAGGTAGCAATGGTCGTTGCCGTACAAGGTCGTGAAGAGCTGGCGCTCGAACCCGTGCTCGACGGCGGCGATGTCTCCTAATCGAACATGTGCCCCGGTGGGACTCTTCCGGATGACGATCTGGGCCAGCTCCTCGGCCCGATCGACGTCGCCGACGGCCCGCACGGTCAACTCGTCTTCTCCCTGCTTCAGCGTACCGGCGGGGATGTTCCGATTCGTCCGAGAGAGGATCGCGCCGACCTCCGCCACGGTCAGCTCGTACTTCTCCAAGGCGGGCTTGTTCAGCAGGACGTGGATCTCGCGATCGCGCTCCGTGATGTTGATGACCTTCGCGACGCCGTCCATATCGGCGAGGTCGTCCCGGAGGTCCCTCGCCACCTGCCGGAAGACGCGCTCCCCGTTCTCGCCCAAATCGCTGACCACCACCTGGATCATGGGGAACTGCTCATCGAGCGTCACGCGGTCGAGAAAAGGACCCTCGATGCCGTCCGGCAGCTCGCGGACGCGATCGATCCGTTCGCGCAGCTCCTGAAAACGCGCCTCGAGGTCGTTGCGATTCATCTCCTCGTCCCACTTGAGGACAATGCGGGAGACATCGGGATGGCTCTTGCTGGTCAGGCGGGCGATGCCGGCCACCTCGCGAATCTCGTCCTCGATCCGCTTGGTGATGAGCCGTTCCACCTCCTCGGCCGACGCGCCCCACCAGTAGGTGTCAATGAAGGCCAGGTCGAGACTCGAGTTGGGGTAGACGTCGACGGGAAGGGTGAAATAGACGACCACCCCGGCGGCGAGGAGGAGAAGGAACAGCAGGTTCACCAGAACGACTTGATTGACGCTGAAGCGCGCTACGGACATCGTCTCGAAATCCGAAACAGAGCCATCCCGCGAACGAAGGAGTCCTCGAGAATCGACCGCGTGGAACGGACGCGACCGGGCCCGGCGCTCGGCGCCTTCATGGCGTCGGCGCCGCCTTCTTGGTGGGGCGTTCGCCCTCGGCGATCAGCCCGTCCGGCACCGCCGCCCGCACGACTTGCCCATGCCGCAGCTGTTCGACTCCGGTCGTAATCACCTGCTCGCCCGGACTCAGGCCTTCCACGACCTGGACGTCTCGCGCCCGGCCTGGCAGGCCCTTCGTGCGAATCCGTCGCATCTGGGCCTTCCACTCGGCGTCCTCGGTCCGCACGACGAAGCAGTACGTACCGCCGTAGCGCTCGAGGACGGCCTCGCGCGGAAGCAACAGTACGTCTTGCCGCTCTCCCGCAGGGAGGAGCGCCTCGCAGAACATCCCCGCCATCAGTTGACCGTTGGGATTGGGAACGACCAGCTCGACCGGGAACTTCTTGCTGCGCGGATTGGCGCTCGGACCGACGCGCAGGACCTCTGCCTCGAACGCCTCCTCGGGACGCGCGTCCGGAAACACGGTCGCCGCGTTGCCGGCGCGGATCAGCACGGCCTCGTGGGCCGCGAGCTCCACGAGCAGCTTGAACCGGTCTTCGCGAATCACCTGGCACACGGGCTGTGTCGGACGGACGTATTCCCCGGCCTCGATCGCGACCATCGACACGACACCGTCCAGCGGAGACACGATCTTGCACTTCTTCTGTCGTTCGACAGCCTCATCGAGCTGGGCTTCGGCGAGTTCCTTGGCGGCCTCGGCGCCGTCGCGCTTGCTCATCGCGGCCGACAGCGCGGCGTTGGCCATCCGCATGCGTGCCTCGCACTGGCGCTTGTTCGTCGTGATCCGGTCCACCTCGATGGGCACGGCGCTATCCCGTTTGCGCAGGCGTTGAATCCGCTCGAATTCCGCAGCAGCATTCTGCTGTGCCGCCTCGGCCTCGGCCACCTGCGCTCGGGCCACGTCGAGGTTGGCCTTGGCTTGCCGCCACTGCTCCTCGGCCGCCTTGGCCGATGCGGTGAGTTGACGCACGGTGAGCCGTCGAAAGGTCTCATCCAACTCGAAGAGCACGTCGCCTTTCTTCACCTGGTGGCCTTCGTCGACGTTTCGCCGCAGGACCTGTCCGTCCACTTCCGCGTGCACGGTGACTTCCTCGAACCCGCGAAGCCCCCCCCGAGCTCGAAACGTCAAGGGAACCGTGACGCGACTCGCCTCGATCAGATGCACGGGCTGGGCGTCGGTCACGACGGGCGTGGCGTCCACGAGATCACGCCGTGCGACCAGGCTACGGACAAACAGCATGCCTGCGACCATCGCCCCCACAATGGCCGCGGTAGCCACACCGGCAATCACACTGTTGCGGCGAACGCCCATCCAGCACCCTTCGACACGCCTTCCACGGATCGGCGATACGCCCATTCTATCCGCAATCCCTTTGCGCTTCGAGGCATGAGACGCAGCGGGTTGTCCGGAGAGGGCCCGCTTTGCTATGGTAAAGGGAAGAGCGTTCATGCGCCGCTCGATTGCGGCCGCCGGTCGGCGGCAATATAATGGCACATTCGCTACGACCTCATCGGCGCGGACCTGGGAACCCGCCTGGACAGTCATCGACCTATGTACCGTATTCGACTACGCGAATTCTCCGTTGTTTGCTTCCTCGTGGGCTCGGTGGTGACCGGAGGCTTGACGAGTTCCCTCGAGGGGGCCAAGAAACCCACGGAGCAGTATGCCGAGCGGCTTACCTATGACCCGGTGACGGGCGAGTGGCTCGAGTTGCCTCCACCACGCCCGGGGACGCCGGAGGGGGAGCTGGAGATGGCCCGTTCCATCCTTGCCCGGGCGGAGTCGAAGCGGGATCTTAGGAAGGCGCGCAAGCTCCTCGAGAAGTGGGTCCGCACATACTACGACTCTCCGCACTATCCCGAGGCCCTGTTCTACTTCGCCGACGCCCAGTTCCAACTCGGGAACTTCATGAAGGCCTACGAGCTGCTCGAGCGGCTCCTGGACGACTACGGCACGACCGAGCTCGCCGATCGCGCCCTGCGAACGGAAATCGTCATCGCCGAGGTGTTTCTTTCGGGCCGGTGGCGGAAGGTCTGGGGCGGCATGATCCGCCTGCCGGCGGATGAGGAGGCCCTGGACATCCTGGAACGCATCGCAACGAACCGCGCGCCTGGAACGCCGTACGCCGAACAGGCCATCAAGATCAAGGCAGACTACTACTATGCCAAGGGCGAGTTCCTGGACGCCGAGCAGGAATACGCGCGACTCGCCCGAGAGTTTCCGCGAAGCCGCTACGTCAAGCTCGCGCTGCTCCGCAGTGCCCAATCGGCGTTCGCCAGCTTCCACGGCGTGAAGTTCGACGACGGGGCGCTGATCGAGGCCGAGGAGCGGTTCGAGCAGTTTCGTCGGAAGTATCCCAAGGCGGCCGAAGAGGAGAACGTGCCGCTGTTGCTGGAACAGATCCGAAACAGCCGCGCGCACAAGGAGTTCACCATCGGCAAGTACTACGAAAGGACGAAGCACCCGCGGGCGGCCGCGTTCTACTATCGAAACGTGATCGAGTTCTGGCCCGACACGACCTGGGCGGTCATGGCGGAAGGGCGGCTCGGACGCCTCGGCTATGAGGAGGAACGCGCGCCCGAACTGGAAGAGACACCGATGCAGCCGATGTCTCCGTTCGGACCCGCGTTGCCGCTCCCGGGGAGTTAGGCTCCGGTGGGAAGCACAGGCAGGGAACACGCATGACCCAGCGAACTCATCCGACTCTGGTTCGTATAATGTTCGGTATCGCCATGGCGGTGGGAGTCCTGGCGACGTCCGGCTGTGGCTACTCAGTCGGGCACAAGGACATGTACCGCGAGGGCATCCGCACCGTCCACGTGCCGATCTTTGCGAACAAGGACTTCCGTCGCGGATTGGAGTTCCAGTTGACCGAGTCGCTCGTGAAGGCGATCGAGCTTCATACGCCGTACAAGACGACCAGCGACAAGCGCCGTGCCGATACGATCCTCACGGGCGAAATCATGGAGGTCCGGCAAGGCACACTCGGGCTCGACTTCTTGACGCATTTGCCGCGGGAGACGCAAGCGACGGTGGTCGCGGCGTTTCGGTGGAAGGACCTACGCACGGGCAAGATTCTGGTGGAAATGCCGACGATCACCCAGTCCGTCGACTACATCCAACCGGTGGGCGAGAACTTCTACCAGGCCAGCGAGGAGGCTTTGAACGACCTCGCCGAGCGGATCGTCGAGAAGATGGAAAAACCGTGGTAACGCCCCTATCATCCTGTGCCGATAACCTTTTAGCGGCTGTCCGGAGACCGCGAGCGCATGGCTGACCCGAACCCCAACCGAAACGACCAGCCCCCCGATGGCGGGAAGGGTCCGCCGATCAAGGTCAGCCGGGGGATCTTCGGCTGGATCGTCTTCATCGGCTTCGCGCTGCTGTTGGTCATGCTCCTGACCAACCAGATGAATGAAGTTAAGGAGATGCGGCTCAGTGATTTCGAGACGCATCTGGCCAATGGGGACGTCGACGAGCTGATCATCAAGGACGACCGGCTGGTCGGGAAGCTTAAGGAGCCCGACCCGACACTCGGCAATGCTCGGGAGTTCGAGGTCCGCGTGAGGCCCGAATATCTCGAGACGCTCTATCCCAAGCTCTCGCAGAAGGTGAACGCCTATTGGGACGAGCCCAGCAACGATCTGTTCTGGGCCGTGATCGTTCCACTGATTCCGTGGCTGTTGATCTTGGCCTTCATCTGGTTCTTCGTCTTTCGCCAGCTTCGACAAGCCGGCGGAGGCGCCGGCATGCTCGGCAACTTCGGCCGGTCCAAGCACCGGGTGGCCATCAAAGAGCAGACAAACGTCACGTTTGCGGACGTGGCCGGCGTCGATGAGGCCAAGGAAGAGGTCACCGAGATCATCGAGTTCCTGAAGAACCCCAAGCGCTTTCAGCGGCTTGGCGGTCGGATTCCGCACGGCGTCCTGCTCGTCGGCGAGCCCGGCTGCGGCAAGACGCTGCTGGCCAAGGCGATCGCCGGGGAGGCCGACGTCCCGTTCTTCAGCATCAGCGGATCGGACTTCGTCGAGATGTTCGTCGGCGTCGGGGCCAGCCGCGTTCGCGACCTGTTCAAGCAGGCCAAGGAAAACGCTCCGTGCATCATCTTCCTCGACGAGATCGACGCCGTCGGGCGTCGTCGCGGTGCGGGCTACAACGGGGGGGGCCACGACGAGCGGGAGCAGACGCTCAACGCCATCCTCGTCGAGATGGACGG
>CAZKCX010000417.1:0-6563 GCA_964550865.1 uncultured Planctomycetales bacterium | reverse complement strand
GAGGGAGGCGTCTTCATAGAGTGCCAGGACTTTCGGGTAGAAAAAGGGGTTGCGTTCGATCAGGTAGATGAAGACGTTGGTGCCCCAGAAGGCCTTCCTCACCATCCCTCGCGCTCCGACCGCTGGTAGTCGACGGCGTCGTCTCCTTGCCAGATCTCAGCACCCAACCCGGCTAGCGCAAGGACTCCGTCACCCTCGGATGAGCGCTTCCTATCCTGGACGATAGCCTCAAGCGGAACGTCCTCGGGCAGTTCTAACGGACCCGCTGGAACAAGTACCTTCCCGTTGTAGCGCACCGCAATCCGAACCATGGGCCCACTCCTCTTCTGACAATCTATAGAATAGTGTTGGGCAAAGATCGGATCACTCGATGCGATTCTTGTCTCATGCGGTCGAGTTTCGGTAGGAGGCGTACAGCAACCTCAGAACTTGCAGCGCCCCCGCTGTTTTCGCTAGGATGATCAAGGATTCGGCGTTTCCTGGGAACAATGGGAAATCGGTGATGAGATCCCTCTGCATCTGCGCGCTGCTCGCTGCCACGGTCGCGGTGTCGGGCTGCGGCCCGGTCGTCAAGGAGATCAATCAGGAGGGGCTGCGCGAGCATTACGCCGGCAACTACATCGACGCCATCGGGCTGTTCAAGGCCGCGCTCGAGAAGGACCGGGCTCGGCCCTCGACGTTGTACTACATCGGCCGCAGCTACACCGCCCTCGCCGAGAAGCGGTTTCGCGACGGGGACGCACGGATGGCGCGGCGGAATCTCGACGACGCCGTGTTCTACTTCGATCGCGCGCTTGGGCTCTTCCCGAACTACGAAGAGGCCATCCGCGAGAAGAACAAGGCGCTCGAGCTGCAGGGCGAATACGACAAGGCCCTCAAGGAAGTGAAGGCCAAGGTCGGGTTGCTCGGGCCGTCCGAGAACACGAAGATCCTCCTCGCCAAGGAATATGAGCAGCGCGGCGACTACGACAATGCCCTGAACCACTACCGCCAGGCGATCGCCATCGAGCCGCTGAACGGCGTGGCGCATGCCGAACTCGGCAAGTTCTACCTTCGCATCAACCGCAAGGACGACGCGGCTTCCTCGCTGTCCCGGGCGTACCGCCTCAAGCCCGACCTGCCCGGCGTGGTGGCGCAACTCAAGGCGCTCGGCGCCTGGCCGCCGGAGTAGGCGTCGGTTATTCCATCTGCTAATGCCCGGCCGGTTTGCCGCCCTTTTGCGGATCGCTCGCGCCGAGGAGCGTGTAATCCGGCCGCCACTCAATCGCCTGCACCATGCCCGTCGTCCGGCGTTTGCCGATCTTGTGGCCCCGCTTCCGCAGCGCCTTGACAAGATTGGGTTCCGGCGGGCTGCGAAAGCGGACCTCGTTGGGCAGCCATTGATGGTGGATGCGGTTGGCCTCGACGGCCTCGCCGAGCGTCATCTCGTAGTCGAGCGCGTGCACCATCACGTTCAATACCGAGCTGATAATGCGCGGTCCGCCCGAGGCCCCCAGGGCCAGGATCGGCAACCCCTGTCGGTCGAAGACGATGGTGGGCGACATGCTCGAGAGCGGACGCTTGGCCGGCGCGACGGCGTTTCGCTCGCTGGTCCGCAGGCCGAAGGCGTCGGGCTTACCCGGCTCGGCCGCGAAGTCGTCCATCTCGTTGTTGAGGATGATACCGAACGGCTCGGTCATCACCATCGACCCGAAGTTCGTGTTGATGGTCTCCGTCCAGGCCACGACGTTGTCGTCGGCGTCTACAACGCTGAAATGGCTCGTGCCGGCGTCGTCGCGTAGCCGCGTGATGCCATAGCTTCGGGTCGGCTGCGTCTTGTCGTCCTCGATTCCCTTGGCCAGGACCGACGCGTACTTCTTGCCCGTCAGAAAGCGCTGCGGGATCTTGACGAAGGCCGGATCGCCCAGCCAACGCGATCGGTCCGCGAAGCCGTGCTTGCAGGCCTCGATGAAGAGGTGCACCGCCCGAGGCGGCTCTTCCGCGTAGATCCTCGCCAGGTCGTACTGTTCCAGCACGTTCAGAACCTCGGCAATGACGATGCCGCCCGAGGACGGCGGAGGCATCGAGAGCACCTCGAAGTCTCGATACCTCACTCGAACGGGCTCGCGTCGGCGCACGCGATAGCTCAGCAGGTCGTCATACCGCAGGATGCCGCCGGCGCGCTCGACGGTCCGCACGATCGCCTCGCTGATTTGTCCGTCGTAGAAGGCCGATTCCCCCGCGATCGAGATCGCCCGAAGCGCCCGGGCGAGCATCGGCCTGCGAAGCGTCTCGCCGACGCCCGGCGCCTTGCCTCTTCGCAAGAGCGTTCGATACAGCACGTCATACCGCAGCTTCCACTCCGGATGACGCTGATAGTCGCGGATCGCCTTCTTGCAGGACTCAACGTAGTTCCGGTCGGCCTTGAAGCCCGCCTCGGCCAGCTCGAGCGCCGGAGCGATGACCTCCTCCAACCGCATGGTTCCATACTTCTCGAGGATATGGTTGGCACCGGCAAGGAGTCCCGGCACCCCCAGGGCCAAGCCTCCGTAGCGGCTGGGGCTCGGATTGTTGGGGTCCTTCCGGCGGGCGCGAACGTACATGTCCCAGCGCGCGTCCAGCGGAGCCGTCTCCCGGAAGTCGATGGCGAAGGTCTCTCGCGAGCGACTGAGGTGAACGAGCGCGAAGCCTCCCCCACCCAGGCCGGTGCTCCCGGGGCGCGTCACCCCGAGGGCGAACGATGTCGCCACGGCGGCATCGACCGCGTTGCCCCCGAGCTCTAGGATGTCCGCCCCCACCTCGCTCGCCAGGGCCGAGTCGCTCGCGACGATCCCCCGTTCGGCCTTGACGAGCCACGAACGCGTCTCGGGCGTCGGCTTGGTCTTGGGCTTCCGTGGCCGCGTTGCCGAAGGCTCCCTGGATGATTGTGGCCTGGTCTCGGCGGCGGGCGGCCGCTTCGCGCGGGGGCGAACCTCCGCCGGACGGCGCGGTCGCCCCTCCTGGGTTTCCTCGTGCCGCGGCACCGCCGCGCGCTCACCCGCTCGGAGCGGAGCTTGGCGCCGTACCTCGGACTCGCGGCGCATCGCCCTCGGTCCGCGCGTTTGCTCTGCGATCGCCCAGACCGCAAGGGAGAGACTCAAGCCCGCGCTCAGCCAGATACGCATAATCTGCTATCCTCCTCAACGTACGATGGCGGGTCGGTCACGTCCTCAGCCCATGGCCCCGCCGCCCCAACCAAATGCATTCGGGTCGTTGGCGTACATCCGTGCCGTATCCACGGCGATCCGGCCCTCCGTAACGAGCCTGCCGAGATGATCGTCCAGCGTCCACATGCCGTCCTTCTTCCCCGTCTGCAGGGCGGTATCGATGCTCTCGATCTTCCCGAACCGAATCCCGGCTCGGACACCGGGGTTTGCATACAGCACCTCAAGGGCCAGCTGGCGTCGCTGCGTCGGATCGGCCGCGGGAAGCAAATGCTGACTAATGATGTATCGCAACGCCAGGGCGAGTTGGGTCCGCACACCATCCTGCGCGTCTCGCGGGAACAAGTCTGTATAGCGCGTGATCGCGCCCTTGCTGTCGCGTGTATGCATGGTCGCGAAGACGAGATGCCCCGTCTCCGCCGCGCTCAGCGCCATCTGCGCCGTCGCTCGATCGCGGATCTCGCCGACGAGGATCACGTCCGGATCCTGCCGCAGTCCGTACCGAAGGCCATCGCTGAAACTGTCGGTGTCCACGCCGACCTCACGCTGGGTGACGACACTCCCCTCGGCGGGGACAAAGACGTACTCGATCGGCTCCTCGATGGTGATGATTCGACAGTTGCCCTGCCGGTTCAGCATGTTCACGAGGACCGCGAGCGTCGTGCTCTTGCCCGAGCCGGTCACGCCCGTCACCAGGACCATGCCGCTGCGAAGGCGGGAGATGCGCCGGGCAAGATCCGGCGGGAGATTGGTCCACTCCAGGCTTGGGATCTCCGCCGGCACCAGGCGGAAGCAGGCGCCGAGGTGCTCTCGCGCCTGGAAGACATTCGCGCGAAAGCGCTGGGAGATCTCCCCGTCGGCCACCGTTGTCGAGAAGTCGAGATCCTTCACGTCCTCGGCCCGCATCCGTCTCAGGAGCCGATCCGGGATGACGTACATCAGCATCTCACGGAGCACGCCCGCGGGAATCGGCTCGTCGGCGGCCGGCGTGAGCCTTCCGTGGATGCGATACATCGGCCGGCGATCGGCCACCAGGTGGAGGTCGCTCGCCTCGCGTTCCACCATGCCGCGCAACAGGTCGTCCAGCGGTCGCGACGATGCTCGCTCTACGGCTTCGTTGGCCACGTGTGGTGTCTCCAGGGTCTTCCATTCGGAATGCGTGCTCGGCGCCGGACGGGCCAAGCCACCTGCCTCGCCGCGCCCTTACCGCCTCTTACCACCGAAACCACCAGAGGTTGCAGTCGATTCTACGGCCCGTGCATCCTATGATACAGGCAGGGCACATCCTGAGAAGAGGCAACGCCCGCAAACGGCAAGCCTGGAGCACGACGCACCATGACGCAAGCACACCCCGATCAAGGTGAATGGCCGCTGCGATTGGTCTTCTGGGAGACGACCGTCGCATGCAACCTCGAATGCATCCACTGCCGCCGTCTCGACGTCGCCCATGAGCTCAGCAAACAAGACCTGACCACCGAGCAGGGGCTGACGCTGATCGATCAGATTGCCGAGGTAGGCCGGCCCATCCTGATCTTCTCCGGCGGCGAGCCGCTGATGAGGCCAGACCTGTTCGAGCTCGCCGCTCGCGCAAAGGCGCACGAGCTGATCATGGCCCTAGCCACCAACGGGACGCTGATCGACGAGGGGTTCGCCCATCGCATTGCCGACGCGGGCTTCCACCGCGTGAGCATCTCCTTGGATGGGGCCGACGCCCAGACGCACGATGCCTTCCGCAAGCTGCCGGGCTCGTTCGACCAGGCGATCTCGGGGCTCGGCCATCTGAACGACGCGGGCGTGCCGACCCAGGTCAACTGCACGATCGCGCGACACGATGCCGATCAGATCCCGGCCGTCTTGGATCTCGCCGAGCGGGTCGGCGCCGTCGCCGCGCACTTCTTTTTGCTCGTCCCCGTCGGCTGTGGCGAGCAGATCGCCCAAGACCAGATGCTGTCCCCCGAGCAGACGGAAGAGCGACTCACCCAGCTCTACGAGGAAAGCGAAAACCGCGAGCTCCAGATCAAGGCCACCTGTGCACCGCATTACTACCGTATCGTGCGGCAGCGAGGTGGAGGCTCGAGGACCGCACATCATCCGGGAACCCAACAACCGTCGGCAGGGCAACCGGCCGGCCATCCGATGCACGCCATGACGAAAGGGTGTTTGGCGGGCACCGGCGTGTGTTTCGTCTCTCACAAGGGGGAGGTTTTTCCCTGCGGCTATCTGCCGCTCCAGGCAGGCAACGTCCTCCAGCAGGATTTCGCCGAGATCTGGTCTTCAAGTCCGTTGTTCGCCCAGCTCCGCAATCCCGATCTACTGAAGGGCAAGTGCGGCGTGTGTCAGTTCAAGCGGGTTTGCGGAGGATGCCGTGCCCGGGCCTTCTACGAGTTCGGTGACTACCTCGCCGAAGAACCCTTCTGCGTGTATGAGCCCTCCTAAACGCGGAGACCCGCGCGCGTGGCGCTACAACGGCGCGCCGCAGCGGGGACACCGTTTCGATCCATCGTCGAGGATCTTCGGGACGACCCACTTGCGGCACTTCTGGCACTGCACGTACGGATAGAGCGTGTCCTTCCCACACTTGGGGCACTCGGCGGGCCAATCGTCGAACCCCCGCTCCATGGCGATGAAGTCGGGTTTCTTGTGCAAAGGACACTTGGGATTCGTGCAGCGAACGCGATAGGGTACTTGCTCCGGTTGCTCGCCCATCTGATCCGCCGGGGCGATCCAGTCGCCGAGCCAGTAGACGACCATGGCGAGGACCAGCCCGCCGGCGACGATCAATCCCACACGAACATACGGCGAGCGAAGTGCCACGGACGGATCGTCCTTGACCTCCTCGGCGAGGTTGCGGGCGTCTTGCGAGGCATTCGGCAGCCAAGCCCGAAACGCGTTCAACCATTCGAGGAGTCGATCGGAGTAGTTTCGGGCCATAGGCGAGTGCTCTCAACGGTTCCGCTGCAACGGATTCTACGCCCCTACAGCGCGGACGGTCAAACGGCGGCGCGGTCGGATCCCCTCGACATCGGTGCGTCATGGAACATCGTCAGGGCGCGCGAAACGGCTTGCCGATCCGGATGACGCGCTCCGCCGGTTTGTACCAGCCTTGCGGCTTGTAGTCCGGGGTATGGAGGTAGCACCGCACGCGGACCCGGTCGTTGCCGTCGGTGAAGGTGAGCAGGCGGCTCATCGGCGTCGTCGTCTTGCCGACGTGATACTTCGTGAGCGCGCAGCAGTTGATGAACGTCACGCCCCACTTTCGCTCCACGTGGGACCGTCCGCCCTTGCGGTCGTCCGGTACCGTGTGCGTGTGCCCCCCGAGCCAGAGGTCGATCGTCCCGGGGTGCTCGGCGAGGTACTTCTCGAAGGCCTGGGCGTCCGGCT
>CAZKCX010000416.1:0-6575 GCA_964550865.1 uncultured Planctomycetales bacterium | reverse complement strand
TCGGAGATGGTGAAGACGGGAGAGGATCACAAGCCGTCCGGCAAGGTGGAACCCCCGCGGGTCGCGCCGGGAGACAAGGTCCTCATGATGTCGCTCCCGAAGGCAGACGGCAAGCCGGAGACGGTGTGGGAAGCGAAGGTCGACGGCGATGTCTGGACGATGCTCGCCGCGGACGGCAAGCTCTTCGTTGTCACGTATGGCGCGAAGATCTACTGCTTCGGAGCGAAGGCCGGCGAGCCCAAGACGCACAAGACCGTCGTCCGCGTCGAAGACAAGAAGGAGGAGTGGACGGCGCGTGCGGGCGCACTGCTGAAGAACGGGGGGATCGACGAAGGCTACGCACTGTGCCTCGGCATCGGGTCGGGTCGGCTCATCGAAGAGGTCGCGCGGCAATCGAAGCTGCACGTCATCGGCGTGGACGCGGACGAATCCCGCGTCGCCGGCCTGCGCAAGCGGCTGGACGCCGCGGGCCTCTACGGCCATCGCGTCGCGCTGATCGCCGCAGATCCCAGCGACGTCTCGTTGCCGCCGTACTTCGCACGGCTGGTCTTCTCCGAAAACCCCAAGACCGCCGGCTTCGCCACGAACGCGGCGCTCGTGAAGAAGGCTTACGAATGCCTGCGCCCCTACGGCGGCAGGGCCTGCCTTGGCCTCTCGGGGTCGCAGCACAAGACGCTCGCCAAGGTCGTCGCCGACGCGAAGCTGCCGAAGGCAAAGGTCGATCGCCAGGGCGGGCTGACGACCCTGACCCGCGAGGGGGCCCTGCCCGGCTCGGCCGATTGGACGCACCAGTACGCCGACGCCGCCAACACCAACGTCTCGAAGGACGATCGCGTGAAGGCCCCGCTCGGCGTATTGTGGTGGAGCGCGTCGCACAACGACTCGGTCCTGCCGCGGCACGGCCACGGCCCCACCGAGCAAGTCACGAGCGGCAAGCTAATCATCGAGGGTCCGGACAGCCTGCAGGCCCGCGACATCTACACGGGTGTGGTACTGTGGGAGCGCGAGCTGCCGGGCGTGGGCAAGCACTATGACTACACGAGCCATGAGGCCGGCGCGAATGCGGTCGGCAGCAACTTTGTCTCACTGCCCGACGGGATCTACGTCGCATACGGCCGAAGGTGTCTGCGCCTCGACCCGGCCACGGGGCAAACGATGTCGCAGATCCTCTTGCCGCCGTGGGGCAATCGGAAGGCGCCCCCGAACTGGGGCACGTTCCGGATCTATAAGGATCTGATCGTCGCGGCCGCCCTGCCGATCACGTTTAGCTCCGACCCCATCGGCGAGAAAGAGAACTTCAACGCGATATCGAGCAAGCGGCTCGACGTGGTCGATCGGCACACCGGCAAGCATCTATGGTCGGCCGTCGCGGACTACTCCTTCCGACACAATGCGATCTGCGCAGGCGGCGGAAAGATCTTCTGCATGGACCGCTTCCCCCTGCACGAGGTCGCGATGCGTAAGCGGAGGGGCGAAACGCCGAAGGGCAAGGCCAAGATCCTCGCCTTCGACGCGAAGACGGGCAAGGAGATCTGGCGGACCGACAAGGACATCTTCGGCACGTGGCTGAGCTACTCGGAAGAGCACGACCTGCTGCTCCAGGCGGCGCGGCATTCCCGAGACATGGTCTCCGACGAGCCGCGCGGTCGGATGATCGCCTATCGTGGAAAGGACGGGACCGTCCTGTGGGATATCCCGGACGGCTACGACGGTCCGTGCATGCTGCACGGCGACAAGATCATCACGCAGGGCGACGGCGTCGTCATGCGGACCGGAAAGACGCTCATGCGGAAGGACCCGTTGACCGGGCTGGACATGCCGTGGAAGTTCACGCGGAACTACGGCTGCAATACGGCCATCGCGAGCCAACACCTGCTGACGTTCCGGTCGGCCGCGGCGGGCTACTTCGACCTGGCGGGCATGAGCGGCACGGGCAACTTCGGCGGCTTCCGGTCGAGCTGCACGAGCAACCTGATCGTCGCCGGCGGGCTGCTCAACGCCCCCGACTACACGCGAACGTGCACCTGCAGCTACCAGAACCAGTCGTCGCTGGCGTTGATCCCCATGCCGAAGGCCGAGGTCTGGGCGTTCAACCACTACGAGCCGAAAGCGGGCGCGCGGATACGCCGGGTCGGCATCAACCTCGGCGCGCCCGGCGATCGCATGGCCTCGAACGGCACGCTCTGGCTGGAGTACCCCAAGAACCCCAGCCCGTCGCCCGATGTCCGGGTCGAGCTCGACCCGAGCGAGCCCGGCACGTTCTGCCGACACTCGCTTCGGGTCGAGGGCGAGAGCCATGCCTGGGTGGGAGCCTCCGGCGTGCGGGGCTTGAGGTCGGCCACCCTCGGACTGTTGCCCAAGACGAAGCAGACGGACTCTGGCGATCGACCTGCCGCCACGACGGAAGCGTACACCGTGCGGCTCTATTTCTGCGAGCCGGAGGAGATCGAGGCCGGTGCGCGGGTGTTCGACGTCTCCCTCCAGGGCAAACGCGTGCTGAAGGGGTTTGACGTCGTCAAGGCCGCCGGCGGTGCCATGCGCGTCGTCGTTCGCGAGTTCAAGGGGATCGGCGTCGAGCACGACCTGTCGATCGCGCTGTCGCCGGTGAAGGGCACAAAGATGGCTGAGCCGATCCTGTGCGGCGTCGAGGCCGTGATCGAGTCGGCGGCCGTCGCGAGCGGCGGGGAGTAGGGAAGGAACGCAACACATCCGTGGTTCGCCCCGCGTCGCTTCTGTGAAGGGTGCGCCTTCTTCGCGCGTCCCACGGCATGCAAGTGACCCATGGCTCCAACCGATGGGGGTCCATCGCTGGCACGATGGGGACGCGAATCCGCGGGTGAATTCGTGTTCCCGACCGCTACCTCGACAGGGCTCGGTACAAGTGAAGCGGTGGGCCACCCAGCCCAAGCTCAGGACAAGTGAAGCCATGAGGCACCCATTGGATGAGAGGTGAATGCATGAGAAGCCGTACGCAGCTCCATCCCTTCGGGGTGGCGACCGCTCTTCTTGGTTTGCTGGCAGCTACGGTCCTCGCCGAAGACTGGCCCACCGTGCAGCACGACGAACACCGCAGCGGCGTCACGTCCGAGACGCTCCCGCTTCCGTTGCACGAGCAGTGGCGATTCGAACCCCGCGCCGAGCCGTCGCCCGCGTGGCCCGCCCCGGCGAAGGCCGACCTCTGGCACTTCATGCAGCGGCTCGAAGAGGCCGTCACGTACGACCGCGTCTTCCGCGTCGTGTCCGTCGGCGATGCGGTCTACTTCGCGTCGTCTTCGGAAGACAGCGTCGTCTGCCTCGATGCGGCCACCGGCAAGACCCGATGGACGTTCCTCGCCGGCGGGCCGGTCCGGGTCGCCCCGACCATCGCGGGCGATCGCCTCGTCGTCGGTTCGGACGACGGCTTCCTATATTGCCTCGACCGTCGCAACGGGAAGCTCCTCTGGCGGTACTGCGCGAACCAAGACGCGCGCCTGCTGCCCGGCAACGGACGTATGATCTCCGTCTGTCCGGTGCGGACCGGTGCGCTCGTTCGAAACAGTGTGGTCTACGTGGCGTCCGGCCTTTGGCCTCGCGAAGGCGTATTCGTCAGCGCGGTGCGCTTGAAGGACGGCTCGCTCGTCTGGCGGCAGAAGCATGGCTCGTCCGCACAGGGGTATCTGCTCGCGTCCGACACGCGGCTGTATGTCCCCACAGGGCGCACCGCGCCCGTGGTCTTCGACCTGAAGACCGGAAAGCGACTGGGCGAGATCCACGCCGGCAGGGCCGAGGCGGGTACGTTCGCGCTGCTCGCGGGCGAGGAGTTCATCACCGGTCCCGGCGAAGCCGGTCGCCTGGCCGTGGCGAACCCCGAGGACGGAGACCGCATCGCCGGCTTCGACGGCCTGCGGCTGATCGCCACGCCGAAGACGATGTACCTCCTGCGCTACGGCGAGGGCGGCGACGACGGCTCGCCCCAGGCGCTTCGCCTTTCCGCGCTGGATCGGGCGCTCCATCGACAGAATCAGCTGAAGAAGGAGGAGCTGGCCCGCGAGCTCGGCGCGCTGCGGGGACGCTACAAAAGACTCGGCCGCCGGGCGGGCGGAGGCGAAGGCCGCCGCCTGATGGCCAAGATCCGTGAGGCCATCCGCAAGCAAGCCGAATGGAAGCGGAACCGTAAGGATCCGAAGACGTGGGAGAGCGCGTGCCGGCACCGCGACGCCCTCATCCTCGCGGGCGACGTCCTCTTCGCCGGCGGCCAGAACGAGGTGGCCGCCTATTCGACCGAAGACGGCACGAACCTCTGGACGGCGGAGGTCGACGGCCGGGCCTACGGCTTGGCCGTAGCCAACGGTCGACTCTTCGTGAGCACGGACACGGGCGCGATCCACTGCTTCACCGCGGCGAAGCCGAGCCAGCACGTCGTGCACAGGGCGCCGACGGACCCCGAAGCAGCTTCGAATCCGCGAGGCGGCGCCCTTTGCGAGGACACGGGGAAGGCGATTCTCGATCTGGCCCCGGCGAGCAAGGGCTGGGGCCTCGTGCTGGGGGCGAAGGACTGCGGGCTCGTCTCGGAGCTCGCCAAACGGACCGAGCTGACAGTCTGCTGTCTCGTGGACAATCAAGCCACGGCAAGGAAGATGCGCAAGGCGCTCCATGCCGCCGGCCTGCTCGGCGCGCGCGTAAGCGTGCATGCGGAGGATGACAACACGCAGTTCACGAGTCGGCTCTTCAACCTGGTGGCGATCGATCCCGCCGCGTGCAAGGGCGGAATTCCACTCGCGCCGGATGCCGTCTATCGACTGCTTCGTCCGTACGGCGGCGTGGCGTCCATTGGGGCGGCGGAGGGCGTGCTGGAGCAGGTCGGTGCAAAGGAGTTCCGCAAGCGGCTGGAACGCTGGACGAGGCAGGCGTCGACCGGCACGTGGCGCGTGGTCAACCAGAACGGGATCTGGGCGATCTGTCGGCGCGGCGCTCCGGACGGCGCGACGAATTGGACGCACTTTTACGCCGACCCAGGAAACACGGCAGCCAGCAAGGATCGACTCGCCAAGAACCCGCTGTGGCTCCAATGGTTCGGCAGCCCCGGTCCGCGTGAGATCGTCGATCGCCATCACCGGAGCATGCCGCCGTTGGTCGCGGACGGCCGCGTCTTCGTCCAGGGCGAGAATCGGATCATCGGCGTGGATGCGTTCAACGGCACCGTCCTGTGGCGACGAGACGTCCCGGGCAGCATGCGACTGGGTGCGCCCCTCGACGGCGGCAACATGGCCGTCGCCGACGATCACCTCTACCTCGCCGCCGACGACACGTGTCTGGTCCTCGACCCGCCAACCGGGAAGCCCCAGGCGACGTTCGCCCTGCCGCAGCTCGTCAACCCCGAGCGACGCCACTGGGGCTATGTGGCCGTGGTCGACGACGCGCTCCTCGGCAGCGGCCGGAAGGAGGACGCGACCTACACGGAGATCAGCCGCGAGGCCGACTCGGGCCAGTGGGGCGGCTTCAAGGAGGCCGTCACCAGCGACTACGTCTTCTGTCTGGACCGCAAGAGCGGGGCCCTCCGGTGGACCTATCGATCGGGCATCATCATCAACTCGTCGATCTGCGTCGGCGGCGGGCGCGTCTACTTCTTCGAGACCGAGAGCAAACGGGCGGCGGCCGACGAGGACGGACAGGCGAGCCTCCGCGACCTCGGCAACGGGCCGACCTCGATCGTCGCACTCGATCTGACCACCGGGCGTCTGGCGTGGCGGCAGAAGATGCGCCTTCGGCCCGTCGAGCATATCGTGTACCTGTGCTATGCCGATGAGGTGCTGGTCGCCTTCGGCACGATGAACCACAAGCGCCGAATCTGGCAACGGCTCACCGCGATGGACGCCCGCACGGGCGGTGTCCTGTGGCGGCGGGCGAACGACACCTTCTGGGGCTTCAACGGCTCGCACGGCGAACAGGAGCGCCATCCCGTCCTGCTCAACGGGACCATCTACGCCGCCGCGCATGCCTACGACCTCCGTACCGCCAAGGAGAGGCCGAACTGGAAGTACAACTATCGCCGACGGGGGTGCGGCACGGTGACGGCCTCGGACGCGTGCCTGTTCTATCGCGATGCGAATCCGGTCCTGCTCGATCTGGCGACCGGCAAGGAGACGCACCTCACGCACGTCACGCGGCCCGGCTGTTGGGTGAACATCATCCCGGCGTGCGGGCTGGTGGTCGTGCCCGAGGGCAGCGCGGGGTGCACGTGCGGGTATCCGATCCAGGCGTCGTTGGCCCTCGCCCCGGCCGACGCCGACACCAAGCCGTAACCCCCACTCACGCCGTAAGCCGGCAAGTCGGCCCCTGCCGCATCGGGTAGGCCCTTGCCCGGCTGAGCCACAGCATCGCCAGCGCGACCTATGAAAGGGGCGACCGTCGATCAGACGCGACCGTTTATCAGAGACGCGACCGTGAGGGAGCGAAAGCTTCGGACTCTCGGTTGCGCGGTGCCGCGCTGCTATGGAGTCAAGATATGAAAACGCGGCTCCCGCCGTCGAGAAGTAGGGGGAATCGAGAATAGGTGACTGTCCCGAATGGCACTGCCGTTTTTGTTTTGGCGCGTA
>CAZKCX010000415.1:0-6576 GCA_964550865.1 uncultured Planctomycetales bacterium | reverse complement strand
GAATGCTGGGGTTCAGACCTCTCCGACACCCTTTCGTGTTGTCGGGATGCCGTCAGGTCCCCCAGGCCTCGCCCCAGAACAGAGGCAATTCGGCCGCACAGATCGGTCCGACCTCGACCTCGCGGCCGAGCAGATCCGACAGCGCCGGGGCCATCGGCCCCGCCAAACCAGGCAGAAGAATGCGGCCCGAGAAGCCCGTCGGCAACGGCCCGTTCGGTTCGGTAGCGGCGGCAAGCCCATCGGCCACCGCCTGCGGCGTGAGCGTCTTGTACACGAGGGACATGTCCACGGTGTTGCCCCCCGTATCGACCGACAGCAGCCACACCGGCAAGGTCGTCGTCGACAAGACGGCCAACAGGACCTCATGCGTCAGTTGCGAGTTGCTTGTAACCAACAGCGCCGATTCCGGCCCGGGGCCGTTCAGGTCGATGACCCCGACAACCGTCGGTCTCGGCACGTCGATCGAGGGGATCGTCGGAAGGGGATCGCCGGAATTGACGGCCATGCGAAACGCCTCGACCCGCCACGGGGGCCAATGGACGCATTGCCCGGCGCACACCCGTCCCGCGCGAAGCCGCTCGATCAACTCGTCCAGGGAGTCCACATGGCACACCGAGCAGGACGGGCCCTTGGCGTAGCGGCCCAGATCCACGCGATCGAGATAGAGGTCGGCATGCAGGGGCATCAACTCGTCTCGGCCTGGCCGGGGGCCACGTCGAGGAAGGTGTCGGCGGGTAGGGCCTCGACTTCTTTCACCACGCGTTCATGGCCGCCGTCGTCGTAGCGCTCCAGGCACCACGAGAGGAACCTCTCGAAGCGCTCGACGAAGCGGGCCGTCTCGAACTGGCGGGCGTGCGCGGCGATCCGCTCGAAGGGCCAGAGGGACTTGGATCCGCTCTCGAGGTTCTGGATCGCCTCGACGACCGCCTCCAGCGTGGGGCGCCGAAACCAGATCCCCGTCCGCCCGTCGAGCACCGTCTCGCATGCGCCGCCACGGCCGTAGGCGATGACCGGGCGGCCGAACGACTGCGCCTCCACGGGCGTCAGACCGAAGTCCTCCTCGCCGCAGAACAGCAGCGCCCTGCACCGTCGCATGTGATCGCGAACCACGTCATCCTCTTGATAGCCCAGCAGCTCGACGGTCGGACCGGCGATCTTCGCGAGTCGATCGAACTGGGGGCCTTCGCCGATGACCACGAGGTGTCGCGCCAATCGCGAACAGGCCTGCACCGCAAGGTCGACGCGCTTGTACCCGACCAACTCGGAGACGACGAGGTAGAAGTCCTCCGGCTCGCTGGGCTCGGGTGCCTCGGCCAACTCCGTGGGCGGGTAGATCACCACCGACCCGCGCCCGTAGTTTCGGCGAATCCGATTTCGCACGTTGAACGAATTGGCGACGAAGGCGGACATCCGTCCCGCCGCCTCGCGGTCCCATCGTCGCAACCGGTTCACGCATAGCGCCAGCACCAGCCGCGCGAACCAGCCCGCCTCCAAGCGATACTGCGTGTAGAGATCCCAGACGTAGCGCATCGGCGAATGGCAGTAGCAGATCCGCAGGGCATCGTCGCGGCAGCACATGCCCTTGGCCACGGCGGCGTCGCTGATGAGGACGACGTCGTGTTCCCTCAGGTCGATGCGGCACGCGGCACGCGGCATCAGAGGAAGCAACAAGCGATGACGACCCGGCCCCGCCGGGATCCGATCCAGCATCGACCGGTGAATCGGACGCCGGCGAAGCTCCTCGCTGAGCCGATCGGCGTTGGCGAAGAGGGTATAGACCGGCGCCTCGCCGACGATCTTGGCGATCTGCTCCAACGTCTTCTCGCCGCCGCGCATGCTCATCAACCAGTGATGGGCCAGCGCGACGCGACGGTTTTGGAGACGCTCGATCATGTCGAAAACTGCCGCTATCGGACCCCGCAGAAGCCTTGCGGGCCGTTTCTTTCGGGTCGTTCCCGGGCGCAAGCGCCGGACACGCGAAACCCCTATGGGATTCGTGTCCCCCACCTCTGAAGAGGTGGGCCACCCACAAGGAGCTACCCACCCAGAAGAGGTGGGCCACCCACAGCGCGATTGCCTGCAAGCGCGGTGCTCGGTCTCCGCCGCAAGGCGGCTACAACGTATAGGGCTTTCGCATCTCGCGACCCGTAAGCCGGTTGGCCGCCTCGTCGCCGATGATCTGCTCCTTCGCGCCGTCCCAGTAGATCTGTCGCCCCACCTTGTACGCAATGTTGCCCAGGTTGCAGACGGTGGTGGAATGGTGGATGTCCTCGATGTCGGCGATGGGGCGCTTGCGCGTCTTGAGGCACTCGATGAAGTTCTGGACGTGCGGCCAGTGCTGGTCGGTCTTGCCGCGCGTCTTCGGCGGGATCTTCGGCACCTCGACGCCGGCCTTCTTCTCGGTCTCCGGATAGAGCGTGTATCCGTTCCGATCGACGGCCAGCGTCCCGTTCGTCCCGTGAAAGCTGATGCCGTAGTGCCGGCCGTTCACCTTCCGACCGTTGCACGCCCGATGCGAATACGTCAGCGTGAAGTCCACGAAGTCGTAGATGACGTCGATCGTGTCGGGCGTATCACGGTTGTCCCGCAGGCAGTACTTGCCCCCCATCGCCACGACCGACCGCGGATGATGAACCTGCATCGCCCAGAGCACGATGTCGATCAGGTGCACGCCCCAATCGGTGACCTTGCCGCCCGCGTAGTCGAAGAACCAGCGGAACTCGTAGTGGAACCGGTTCGGGTTGAACGGCCGCTTGGGGGCCGGGCCCAGCCACATGTCGTAGTCCACATGCGCGGGCGGGGCGCAGTCCTTCTTGAACCCGACGCCCTCCGGGGCGATGTTGCCGTAGTTCCACGTCTTGCAGGACGTGATCTTGCCGAGCCGGCCGGTCCGAACGATCTCGACCGCCTCTTGAAAGTGCTCACCGCTTCGCTGCTGCGTGCCGACCTGCACGACGCGCTTGTGCTTCCGGGCCGCGTCGACCATGGCGCGCCCTTCCTTGATGTTGTGCGTAAGCGGCTTCTCGCAGTACAGGTCCTTCCCCGCCTGGCAGCTGTGGACGCCGACCAATCCGTGCCAGTGATCGGGCGTGCCGCAGATGACCACGTCGACGTCCTTGCGATCGAGCACCGCCCGGTAGTCCTTGATCTTGTCCGGCTTCATGCCCTCCCGCTTCCTACCCACCTCCTTCTCGGTCTCGTCCATGTGCTTGGCGTCGACGTCACACACGGCCACGCAATGGACCGCCGGGCAGCGGAGGAAGTCGCTGAGGTTGTAGCGCCCCATTCCCCCGCACCCGACCAGGGCGACGCGGATCTGCTCGCTCGGCCCGGGCGTCTTCTGCTTGGCGGGCGTCTTCTCCGGCTGCTTCTTTCCGGCCGCCGCCTTCTTCGATGCCTTCGTCTTGGTCGGCTTTTTGGCCGCCTTCGGGGACTTCTCCTGAGCCGGCGCCCCCTCGTCCTTGGCCATTGCCGAGCAACCCATATTGGCCGTGGTCACCGCAATGGCCAGACTCCCCAGGATGTCGCGGCGTGTGGGGTGTGTCGTCCGTCGAATCCTGTTGCTTTGCGCTCCGTGCTCCTCGTTCCGGATGGTCATGCCACTGTCCTTTCCGTTCGTCGTAGACCCAAGCATCCCGATGGCTTCGCGGTGGTGATTCGGCCACAAGTCTACGACGGGGGCAGAGCGGTCGCAATGCCGGTAGAGAACGCCATACAATCCGGCGGCTTTCGCGCCGCCGTGGGCTTGCATCCGTGTCGATTCCGCTTACCCTGACGTGCCTTGCCGATCGGGCAGGGCTTCGGGAAGCAGGCGACACCATGGCCACAGCGATCGTCGGACTCCTTGCGGGATTGCTGGTCATCACCCTGGGCGCGGAATTGCTCGTCCGCGGTGCGGCCTCCATCGCCCTGCGCGCCGGGCTCCGGCCCATCATCGTCGGTCTGACGGTGGTGGCCCTGGGGACGAGCAGTCCGGAGTTGGTCGTCAGCGTGGCGGCGGCCTTTCGGGGAGATACCGACGTCTCGATCGGCAACGTCGTCGGGTCAAACATGTTCAACATGCTGGCGATCCTCGGCTTTGCGGCCATCGTGCGGCCGATGAGCATCCGATCGCAGACCGTCCGGTACGAGATGCCGATGATGATCGTCATCTCGCTCGTCATGTGGTTGCTGGCGTTGGACGGCCACATCGGCCGAGAGGACGGAGCAATCCTGATGCTGCTCTTCGGCGTGTTCATGATCTACTGCTACATGTCGGCGAGGTTGCCGGAGGTCGAGAAGCAAGCCCAGCCGGTGGGTGGCGCACTGCTCGGCGCGATTCTCACCGCGCTGGGTTGCCTTGGGCTGGCCGGCGGCGGATACCTGAGCGCCCTGATGGCCGTCAAGCTCGCACGGCTGATCGGCGTCAGTGAGCTTGTGATCGGTCTGACGGTGATCGCGTTCGGCACGAGCCTGCCGGAGTTGGCGGCCTCCGTGGTCGCTGCCGTGCGTAAGCAAGAGGACCTGTCCGTGGGGAATGTCGTCGGCTCGAATATCTTCAACATCGGGCTGGTGTTGGGCCTGACGGCATTGATCTTTCCGATTCCCGTGAGCCCGCACTGCCTGCGCTACGACATCCCGATCTCGGTCGTTGCGTCGATCCTCGTGCTTCCGCTAATGTGGGTCGGGTACAACCTCGCTCGGCTGGAGGGGGGGTTGCTCGTGGGGGGCATCATTACGTACACGCTGTTGCGATACCTCTTCGAGACGGGTGTGCTTTGAGCCTCTGCGTGGGAGGCTCGCCGCTTCTCGGGCTATGGCGTGCCGAGAGGAGGAGAAATGCTGCGGCGGATGCTTCGCAAACCGGCGTTTGTCTTCGGCGCGATCGTCGTCGGCGTCGTCAGTCTCTCGTTGCTGTGGGGTAGATATCATGGGGCGAATGCAGTGGAGCCTGGTTCTTACCGTCTGTGCAACGGCTGCCATGGCGGTTTCGAGAACCACCAGCGCCCAAAGGCCGACGTCGATTGAGCACATCTGCGAGAAGCATACCGACCGCGTGGACACGCTGCTCGATGCGCTGAACCTGAGCCTTCCCGTGTTGCGCCCGGTCCGCGAGGCGGTCCAAGCAAAGGATCGTGCCGCTGCCTGCCGCGCCCTGCTCGATTACTACCGAAACGCGAAGACCGTCTCGTGGCTCCGCGAGGGACCCGTCGCGCCCGGCGACAAGCGAGAAGCCCGGGCCGACGCGATCCTCCGTGACGAGATCACGTGCTACAAGATTCCCGCCAAGGTCCCGCGTCGTCCGAACGGCGGCCTGAACTGGAACTACAACGGGCCGAACAACGACCGCGAGTGGGGATGGGGTCTGAACCGGCATTACCATCTCTCGACCCTCTACCAGGCGTTTCGAAGCACCGGCAACCCCGCGTACGTCCGCGGCATCGACGAGCACATTCGCGACTGGGTCGTCGTCAACCCCTATCCCAACACGCGAAGCGCGACACCGCCATGGCGAGGACTGGAAGCGTACATGCGCGTGATTCGATGGGCCCGGATCTTCTACGGGCTCCAACACGAGGACGCTTTCACGCCGGCCACACGCATCTTGCTGCTCTCCAGCATTCCCGAGCACGCCCACTATCTCCGCCACTTCCACGCGGGCGGCGGCAACTGGGTCACCATGGAGATGTACGGGCTGGCGACGGCCGGGGTGTGCTGGCCCGAGTTCCAAGCGGCCGAGGGATGGGTCGAATACGCCGTTGATCGCGTGACGCCGGAGCTCAACAGGCAGGTTTACCCCGACGGCGTGCAGAAGGAGCTGACGAGCCACTACCACTGGGTCGCGCTGCGGAGCTTCGAGCGGCTTGCCGAGTTGCTTCGCAAGGCCGATCGGCCCGTCCCCGCTGCGTTCGGGGAACCTCTCGAGCGGATGGTCAACTACTTGGCCTATGCGATGCGACCCGACGGCTACGGGCCGCTGAACAACGATTCCAACCGAGACAACAATCGCGGTCGTGTCCTCACGGCCGCCAAGGCGTACGACCGTCCCGACTGGGCCTTCATCGCCAGCAACGGAAAGCAAGGGACGAAGCCCGAGGGCCCGCCGAGCGTGGTCTTCCCCTGGGCCGGCCAGATCGTCATGCGGAGCGGTTGGGACGCCCAGGCGCACTGGGCCTTCTTCGATGTCGGTCCGCTCGGCATCGGCCACCAGCACTACGACAAGCTACACCTCTCGATCATGGTGCACGGCCGCGACGTCCTCGTGGACGCGGGTCGCTACACCTATGTGGGAGGCCCCTGGCGGCGCTACTTCATCGGCTCCCCGAGCCACAACGTGATCTTGATCGACGGCGCGCCGCAGAAGGCCTACGCCCGCGAGGCCAAGAAACCCATGAGCGGCAACTACGCGGTCACGCCCCAATTCGACTTCGCCCGCGGCACCTACGACCACGGCTACCGTGGGGTGAAGGGCAAGAGCACCCACCATCGAGCCGTCGTACACCTCCGCAACGAGTCCTGGATCGTAGTGGATCGGATCGAGACCGACAGGCCGCGAACGATTCAACCGCTGTGGCACTTCCACCCTCACTGCACCGT
>CAZKCX010000414.1:0-6583 GCA_964550865.1 uncultured Planctomycetales bacterium | reverse complement strand
GTAATACCTAACATATACCAAACTTATCAACCGGAGTCAAGCAGAGACTCAGTCGGTTTTAAAGGTCGGCTTGCGACACCACGGACCGCGCGTGTAGTTGAAGACGCGTTGATCGCCAGGGGCATACGCGTCGTAGGTGACCTGGGCGTGTCCGTTGTCCTTGCGTCGAACGAACTCGGGGCACGCATAGAGCTTCTCGAAACGCGTATAGGGAAACAGACAACCACTGCGCGGGGCGTCGACGCCGAGCGAAGGCCAGTCGTCCTGCTTGGTGAAGAACACGTCGGGCATGTCCTCCTTACTGGCGATCCAGTCTTCGTTGGGATCCAACTGTTCGGGACCCTCGCTGCCCCCGCCGCCCCAGCTGGGGGTCTCCCCGTAGACGATGTGGAACGGGAATCGTTCCCCATAGTCCTCCGCATACAAGAGCAGACCTTTCGTCAACTGGCTGATTCGTGTCCCACAGAGGGTAGTCCGAGCCTGTGCCCGAGCCTTGGAAAGCGACGGCAAGAGAATGGAGATTAACAGCGCAATGATGGCCACGACGACCAACAATTCAATGAGTGTGAAGGCTTGTGGCTGCCGTACTGTCTGGGCCTTGTTCCTTGTCATCCCAAACCTCACTTCGACGGTTGTCGTCTATCAAACTCCCCCCCAAAGGAATGCGTAACGGTATCACGCGAACCTTGCACATCTACTCTATGCTAACCCATCTCTTGGCACTCCTTCTTGTCCCCCCATACTGCCTCACCACCATGATTGGCCGTCTCGGCTTGCAGGATCGCCCCTGTGGCGGTGGCGATACCCCGCACCAAGGACCGCCGACTGTTCATGGCAAGATATTGCCGGCCCTGCGCAGATACCTGCCATCCAGACAACACGCCCCTCTTCGAGCCGGCTTCACGTCACGACCTCCGCCGCCAGGTGACGAACAACCCGACCCCGAAAACGATCAGGGGCAGCAACGGGCCGGCGCCGCTCCCGCACTTCCAGACGGCGTTGACGTGCTGATCCATATCCAGCACGACCGTCGTCGTCAGGTTGGCGTCGGTCGTGGCATGGTTCGCGTCGTTGGGGAAATTCGGGTCGAAACTCTCCCAATGCCCGAACTCCCTCTCCTCGGCCGGAACGGCCGTCAGAACGACCTCCGTGCCCTCAGGGTATTGCATATTGTTGGCGTCGTTCGGCTCGGGGACGATCTCCACCTCGCCCCAGTTCTCGTTGGTCTCCGTTAGCGTCAGCGTCCGGAGTGTGACGACCGTCAGCGCCGCCCCGTTCGAGGTTGTGTCGCCGCCCTCGTTGCCGACCACGCAGCGGTAGTCGCCCGCATCGCCGGCGTCGACGCCGGTGATCTGCAACGTATCGCTGGTCGCCCCGGAGATCTTGCCCCCGTCGGACAGATCCGCCCCGTCCTTCTGCCACTGGTACGTCAACGTACCCTCACCGGCCGCCGTGACCGAGAACGCGGCCGTCTCGCCCGGCCAGAGCTCCAGCGACTGCGGGTGCTGCGTGATCGTCGGGGGCGGCACGGACGTTCCCACGAGCAGGACGATGTAGTTGCTCTCCGCTCCGGCAGCACCGGGCGCCATGTTGGCGCCGAGCACCACGCCACCGGCCGTGTACGCCTTCTTATACAGATCGAAGCCTCCGCCCGGGTCGGTGGTCGCGATGCTCTCGCCGATGGCGGCGTAGCCGCTCATCCAGTTCGGCAGCGAGGTGGCCCGCTGGTCGTAGGCGATGTAGATGTCGGCGTTCCGGTCGATGTCGAACGTGATCCACGTCTCGCTCGTCTGGTCCTTGTCGTCGTTGGCCGTTCGAATGCCTTGAACGCCCTCGAGGTACGACGGCATCGAGGTGATGATGTAGTCGCGGTCGCCGTAGTAGGTGCTCGTCCCGGACGGACCGTCACACTCGTAGGAGACCGAAACATCGTCAAAATGGACGTAGTGCGCAAATCCCCCCGTGGCCGTGAACTCGACGCCGAGGCTCTTGCCAATGTAGTCCCCCGAAGCGCCTGACGTCCAGGAGAACTCATACGGAGTCCACGAGCTGTTGAGGACGTTTTCGTAGTGCGAGGCGAGTTCGACGCGGCTGCCGCCGTCCTGGTAGTAGAGGATCGCCTTCGGCAAGCAACCCCATTCTCCGTACTTGGCCCACGCCCAAACGTGCACCGTGTACGTGGTATCGGCAAGAATAGCGTGGTTCGACGTCTGGTAGAACGACTCGACATCTCCGCCTCCGTCGGCATGCCCGTTGTGGGTGAAGGCCGCGTATTCCCCCCAGTGGGGCGGCGAGTACTCATCGCGGCAGACGCCGGTCTCCATCGGCGGGATCGAACTGACGCCTGTCCACCCGGGCACGGTATCCATCCTCCTCCAGGCCAGAGAACCGGGCTGCTCAAAACCGGCGTTCTCCACAGTGACGGACGTGCCCTGGCTCGAATCGGACACGAAGTTGACCAGCTCGTAGCGATTCAGGTTGGTCAGGGAGACCGCACCGCCCCCGACCGTAATGGGCACCGTCGTGCTGTCGGTCAGACCGTCGTTGTCGGTCACCGTCAGCTTGGCCGTGTGCTGCCCGCTCTCGGTGTAGACGTGGCCCGCAATCACACCGTTCGCGTCCGGGCTTCCGTCGTTCTCGAAATCCCACTCATAGTGGACGATCGTCCCGTTGGGGTCATAGGAGCCGGAGGCGTCAAATCCCACCGTCAACGGCGCGTCGCCGCCCGTCGGCTGGGCGTCGATCACGGCCACCGGGCTGCCGGACGCGTCGGCGGTGATGACCAGGACGATGTCCTCGGTAAAGGAGGGATGCGACAGGGCCGTCGAGCCGCTGGCGCTGATGCTTTCCTGCGACACCGTCGAGCCCGTCTTCGGGTCGTACCACTGGACCTGGTAATCGCCTGTGGGAAGCGAGACCGTCACCGTGCCCGCCCCCGTCGACTGACCGGGGTCCAGCAGGAAGTAAATGACGTAGCATTCGCCATACTTCCGGCGGGTCCGGTACGTGCCCGGACCGGAGCTGACGAAGCCGGTGTCGGTATCCATCTCGTTGATGTGCGTCGGAAGGCCTTCCACGAGGCTCCGCAGCCGGTGTTGATCGTCCATCACGGTCAAGACGGCGGAGTTCAGCGGATTCATGATATCCAGCCACGTCGCCTCGCTCGAACCGGTCCCCCCATACGTGAACATCCGCCAGAACGTCCGCCGGTAGCCCAGCCGGTTCGCGCTGTTGCGGATGACCGAGTCGTACGCGAGGACGCCCCCGGACCAGCCGCTGACCAGTTCGTTCATGATGTAGATGCGGCTGCTCCCGCTGGACGGCGGGAGCGAACCCGTCTGATGCAGAAATCCGATCTGAACGTTGGTGTTCTCGTGGATGTAGTCCTCCGACACGCCGATCGGCAGGCCGTACGGGTCGTATTGCTGGATCCAGGGGATGTAGTAGCTGTTGGCCAGCGTGATGAACGTCGAGCCGGGGTTGGGCGAGTGCTCCATCTCGTTGCCCAACTCCCAGTAGATGTTGTAGTAGCCCGCGAACCGCGCCACCAGCGTCCGGAGGTAGTTCTCCTTGGCCGTCTCATCCCCCGAAGCCCAGACGTTGAAGACATGGTCGTTTGCGTCCGTGGTGTACACGAACCAGTAGTCCTTGTGCCGCGACCAGGTGTTGAACAGGTTGAGCTGGCAGTAGATCCCCCGCGATGCCATCTGCTCCACCAGCCACTCACAGCGCTGGATCCACGTCAAATCCCACGAGAGCTTGTCGTTCTCCAACGGGTACAGGGCGATCTGGATCAGCAGGCCGTTGTGGCCCCGCGACGCCATCTCGTCCAAGCAGTCGGTAAACACGGCGTCGGAGTAGCGCGTGTCCTCCCCGGGACCCTGATTTACCTCCCCACCCTTGCTGGGCGGTCCGTAGTTGTGGGCATTGAACCACTTGCCGCCGTACCAGTAATGGGCCGTGCCATCGTCGTAGACCATATACCGCGTATGCGCGGGATCGCGTCTGGCGTGGCCGTGGTTGTCCGGATTCGCCCGGGCCGTGCAGTCGAACGAGCCGCTGCCGTTCGATCCCTCCAGCGACCATGTGTAGTCCCAGGTGCCCTCCTCGTCCGGCATGAAGCGGGCACGCCAGGTGTCGCCGCCGTCGTAGAATCCCTCGACGTCGAAGCTGCGTCCGCCCTTCGTGAACGTCACGCTCGCGAACTTCGTGAACTTGTTCCCCGAGACGCCCGACTTGGTCATCTCCAACTCGAACGTCTCGTACAGAGGCACTGTCTGTGCCTGAAGAGCCGGCGATGCCAGGAGCACCACCAGCATGACGGCCGCGCCGAATCCGCTCAGGGTCCGCGTGAGACGAGTCTGATACGACATCTTTCATTCCTCCCTTATCTGCCTTATCTGCTCAGGGCTCCCCGCCACCAGGCGGAGACCCCAACGGCTTGCCGCAAGCGGATTCGCCGCCCAACTGCTGACCACCCCGCCCAGCGAGACGGGGCTCACGAGGAGCCCCGTCCACTGGAGGGGATGGGAAAGAGCTAGAACAACACGCGCGATCGCACACGCCGTGTCAGCGCGCTCGCTTTCTGCGAACGACGGCCAGGCCACCCAAGGCGAGCAGCGCCATCGAGGCCGGCTCGGGCACGCCGCTCCAGTGCATCTCCACGTCATCGAAATGCGCGAAATGCGGGCCCCCGGCGCCGGTGAACTCGATCCCGATCTCCTTGCCGATCCAGTCTCCGTAGGGATCATCGGTGTCGCCGGACCACCACGAGACCGTGTACTGAATGTAGCCGTAACTTCCGGCCTGGGCGTGCGAGGCGAGTTCCTTCCGCTGACCGCCGTCCAGGTAGTAGATCTTGGCCACAGGTTGACACCAGTCGTACTTGGCGGAAGCCCAGACCTTCAGCGTGTACGTGTTGCCGGGCAGGATGGTATGGTTCAGCGTCTGGTAGAACGCTTCGATATCCCCGCCCCCGTCCGCATGCCCGCTGGTCGTCTGGGCCGCTTAGCTGCCCGAATGAACCGGGTAGTAGCGGTTAGTCATCACGGCGGTCGCCAAGCCATCATACGGATTGACGGGCGTCCACCCGGGCACCTGGTCCATCGGAATTCAGTCGCTGGTCGCGGGCTGTTCGAAGCCGGCGTTCTGCACACCGATCACTGCGCCGTAGGCCGTACCTGTGCACACTGTCACGGCCACGATCGCTATTGCACAACACATTCTTCTCCCAAACATGATTCCTCAATCCTCCTCATCGTTACGCTTGATTAACGGTCAAGCAGCTCGTTTCCCCCTTACACGCAATCACAACAGCAAACACAAGCCACAGTCTGCGAACTCCCACCTCCTTTCCGTCGGCTCCAGCCCTCAGGCCGTCGCGGGCCGGAGAACTCAGCATCATTCGTTGCCCTGATTTATTCCTTTCGCCGCGAAAGGACGCGGCCGCCCTTCGGACTAAATGGCGAAACGCACTGTCGGAACGGATCGGACGTGGCTGTGAAGAGAATTCGTCCGGTGCGCCTCTTTGCCCTTGACGTACTTCGCTCCCGCCGTCCCTCCTTCGCATCGTTACACCGCCGTGCGACGCAGCTCCTTCCAGCCGAATGTTCCTCACCTGCATTTGAGCTCCGACGGGGAACCCTCCGTCTTCACTTTCCGTCGTTCCCCTCGATCGCGGGGCCCGACGCCCCCTCCCCAACCGTCGTCCGGCGCGCCTTGAGCTCCTCGCACCGGATCAGTCGACGCACCGGCCCCTTCGTCGGATCGGCAATGAGGTCCAACATGAGCTGTGCCGCCTCGCGGCCCATTTCCTCTCTCGGCTCCCTCATCGTGGATAGACTGATCGCCCTGTGCCGGGTCATGGGCAGATCGCCCATCCCCATCAGTGCGACGTCGTCCGGCACGCGGATGCCCCTTTCGTAGAACCTCTCCAACAAGACCAACGCCGTGGTGTCATCCATGGCGAAGATCGCATCCGGATGCTGGGTGCCCGGCGCGAACAGTCGGTCCAGCCCGGCTTTCAAACAGTCCTCGTCGCTCCGATCCAACGGGAGTTGCACAATCCATGACTCGTTTCGGTTCAAGCCTGCTTCCTCGAGCGCGGCCTCGTAGGCTGCGTACCGAGCGTGCGTCCCTTGCATGGGGTAGTCGATACCGAAGAAGGCAATTCGCTTTCGCCCTGTTTCGATCAAGTGTCTGAGGGCCATTCCGGCGGCGGGACCGGAATCCCATCCGACGAAGCTCATCTCCGAGGTGTCCAGGGGGCGGTCGCCCAGCAAGATCACCGGCACGCCCACGCGATGGAGGGGCTTGTAGATTTCCGGATCGCCCGGAACGGGCTGACAGATGACGCCGTCATCGCGGCGCTTCAGACAGCTGCGGAGTTCCTTTCGGGCCCGTTGCGGCCGATTCTCATGGGCGGCAACGAAGGGAGTGTGCTTGGTCTCTTCCAGGACCTGGTTCATGCCCTGAAGGACCTCCCAGGTCCACCCGAGCTGAAGGTCGATGGCCAGCAGGCCGATCGACATGGGTAACCGTTCAGCCCCCACCGGGCTGACTCAACGATACTAATCTACCCCCC
>CAZKCX010000413.1:0-6590 GCA_964550865.1 uncultured Planctomycetales bacterium | reverse complement strand
GTTGCCGTTCTTCCACCGCCCCCCGAGCAGGATCCCGTTGTCGAAGTACACGATGTTCCGCTCGAACGTAAACGAGATGTGCTTCTCCTCGCGGGACCGCTGGATCTGGTGCTGCTCGCTGAAGGCCAGGATGTTGTTCCGTACGATGTTCTCTCGTCCATAGTGCTGGTGAAAGCCGCCGGTCTTCGTGTTGTAGACCAGGTTGTTCTCCATGAGGATGTTGCTGCTGCCCTCATCCGTATATAGCCCCCACCCCCCATACGCGTACGAGTAGATGTCATGGAAGATGTTGTGCCGCGTGACCGACCCCGGGCTGATTCCCAGCGAGTAGATCCCGCCCATGTCGCTCAGCACGCCGTTGCCGATGTGGTGGACGTGGTTGTACTCCACCGTATTGTGATGGGCCGAGCTCGGCTGATACCCCCAGCTCCACCCCACGCTGATCCCCGTGTAGTCGAAGTCACAAATCTCGTTATGTGTGAGCCGGTTGTGGCTGCTCCGGCCGATCCACGCCCCGACCCCCGCGCGGAAGACGTGCCCGCCGTCGTGGAGGAAGCAGTTGTCCACGACGTTGTGATGGCTGGCCGTATCCGGGTCCTTCTCGCCGCTCATGTAGCCGAGCCGCACGCCGCCGGCACCCAGATCATGAACACGGCAGCGGAAGAGCTTGTTGTGCGTGCAACCCCGCTCGAAGTAGACGCCGTACTCGCCGACGTGCCGGACCGTGCAGTCCTGGATCACACAATGATGCGTATCCCGCGCGAAGACGGCCGCCTCGAGCCACGCCGCCGCCTGGCCGTCCGCGCGTCCGCGGTCCTTCACGTACCAGTCGGCGTGCTCGAACGTCAGCCCCTTGAGGTGGATGTGCTTGACGGGCTTGCCGTCCTTGTTGCTGCCGTCGAAGCGGACGAGCTTGCGGACCGTCGGCGCGATGACTTCCGCCGTCCGCATGTCCTCGCCCGGCATGGGCCAGTAGCACAAGACGCCCGTATCGCGGATCAGGTACCACTCGCCCGGGGCATCGAGCAGCTCGAGCGCGTTCTCGACGTAATACCGCTGCTTGCGCTCCCAGTAGCCGATGGGCCAGTTCGACGGCGCGGTGAACTTTACCACGCGCTGCTCCTCGTCCAGCTCTTTGATCCACTGCAGGCTGGCCGTCCAGGAGTGGTAGACGAAGAGGTTCACATCGTCGAGCCGGTCCCAGCGTTTGAGGTCATCGTCCTTGTAGCGAAAGCCCATCTTCGTCTTCACGTTTTTCCGGTCTCGATAGTTCTTGAGCCACGGCAGCGGGCCGTCCGTGCGGAGGTAGCCGTCGTTCGGATGCCGGGCGCGCGTCCGCCGCTCCCCATTGACGAAGAGCTGATGGAAATATAGCTCGCCGGCCTCCACCTCCGGGATGTGCGCGGTCCAGACGGTGCCGGCGTCGCGCTTCCAGCCCGTGATGACCTTGCCTCCGCTGAAGACGGGCGTCTCGCCCGGATACGCGGCATACGTGATGGGGCTGTCCGGCGTGCCGGAGTCCTCCGGACGAAAGACGATCGGCTCGCTGATGCGGTAGGTGCCGCCCCGAATCAGAACCGTATACGGCTTCGGCGTGGCGATGTCCCCGATCGATGTCCGCAGCAGGCGCGAGCCGGACACGGCGTCCCGCGCGCGGGTGATCGTCGCGAAGGGCCCGTCCGTGCCGTCGACGTTGGGCACGGGGAACTTGCCGGACCAGTCGTCGTTGCCGTTCGGGGCGACGTAGAAGGCCGCGGCGATCGCGCCGGCCTCCGCACGGGGTTCGCCGGCGCCCGCCGGGGCCTCGCCGGCCGGGGGTTTCGCCCCCGTCGTCGCACACCCCGCCAGGGCGACCGGAATCCAACCGCATACGATCACTGTTCGTCGTCTGAGCATTTCGCCTTCCTCCTGCTGAGTCCCGGACCATGAGTGGACGCCATCACACCGAACGTGTCAAGGAACGGCTGAATTCCCAGGCGAAGAACGGATGCATCTCGACTTCGGTTGCTTGAACATCCCCGTGCAGATGCTACGTATCCCCTGCCCGAGCCGCAGCATTCATGCTGCGCGAAGGCTGACCGTGCCAGAGGAATCTCGCGGCTCGGGCAGCGATAGTGGCAGGTGCGGTCCTGTCCATAGTCGCACGACTTGTGAAACGCGCGGCACCGCCAGCCTCGGCCGTCCGTTGTGAACCCAACTCAGACAGAGTACACTCCAAAGACCTGGACGCACCGGGGCCGCGCGCCGAAGAGTAGACCATGACGATCCGCGATCGATATCTACCGACCCTCGCCACGCTGGTGCTCGCCGCCTGGCTTGCCGGCTGCGCCGATCCGCTCGCCCGAAGCATCGCGCGCGAGCGCGAAGAGCGGATCAACCACTGGCTCTCCGTCGCCGCCCGTCGCGAGGCCGAAGGCGCTCGCAAAACCGAGGCCGGTGTCAACGAGATCGGCAAGATCTTCCAGCGCGACGCCCGCAAGACCCGCGAGAACGAGGTCGAGCTGAACGACATCGTGCGTCGGGAGGTCCGCCGCTGGAACGAGCGGCAGAGCAAGTTCCAGGCCCGCATCGCCGAGGAGTTGGCGGGCAAACCCGAGACCATCCCCCACACCGCCATCCGCATGTTCTACTGATCGACCCGCGCCCGACCGTGGCCGCGAGATCGCTTCCATTCTGCGCCGTGCCTGTATAATGCGCGTGCACAGCGAGCCCTGTGGGGGAATGAGGGAGGACCATCCGATGTCCGATTCGAAACAGAACGCTGCACAAGGCCTAACCCGCCGTCAGTTCGTCGCGGCCGGTGCGACCGGCGCGATGGCCCTCGGCGCGCGTGCCGAGGCCGCCGAGAAGAACGAGAAGCCCGCCGCCAAGGGACCCAGCACCCCCCTGCCGACCCGCACCCTCGGCAAGACCGGCCTCAAGGTCAGCCAGATCGCCTACGGGAGCTACAACCTCTCGAACCCGAGGCTCCTCGACGCCGCCATCGACGCCGGCGTCACGCTCGTGCTCACCTGCAACGACTACCAGAACGGCCGCGCGGAGAAGACCATCGGCGAGGTGATGAAGCGACGCCGCAAGCAGGTGGTCCTCGGCACCGGCAAGAAGTGCAGCCGGGACATCTCCGCCCGCGAGCTTAGCGCGCGGATCGACGAGAGCCTGAAGCGCCTCCAGACCGACCACCTCGACCTCTGGCGCGTCCACTTCGTCGACGACCCGAAGGTCCTCGACAACGACGCGATCTACACCGCCTTCGACAAGGCGAAAAAGGCCGGCAAGGTCGGCCACCTCGGCGTGAGCACGCACACCGCACCCAATACGTGGGCGCTGGTCAACGCCGCCATCGGTACGAAGCGGTTCGAGTTCGTCATGGGCAAGTATAACTTCATGGAGTTCCCCAAGGACTACGTGCCCTACGCCAAGGCCGTCCAGGCCGGCATGGGGGTGGTGGTCTTCAAGGTCTACGCCGGCGCGCGGGACAAGGCCTCCAAGGAAATGCAGCGCATCCGCGCGAAGCTCAAGATCTCCGCCGAGCAGGCCAAGATCCGATGGGCCCTGCAGAACGAGAACGTCACGTCGGTCATCAGCGGCGAGCGGAGCTTTCAGGGCATCAAGGAGGCCTGCCAGGCGCTCACCAAGAAGCTCAGTCAGGCGGAACGACGTTACCTCGATGCCTATGCCCGTCGCTTCCAGCACGAGTATTGCCGCTTCTGCGGACAGTGCCGGGCGGCCTGTCCGCACGGCGTGCGCGTCGACGACGTCATGCGGTTCGCCATGTACTTCAAGTACTACGGCGCAGAGAAGGCGGCCATGCAGGAATACGCCGCCCTGCCGGCCGATGCCCGCGCCGCCGCGTGTGCGACGTGCGACGCGCCGTGCATGAAGGTCTGCCCCCACGGCGTGCGTGTCTGGCCCCAGCTCGTCGAAGCCCACGACCTGCTCAGCCTCGACACCGGGAGCGATCGATATGCCTAGTGTTGTGTCGCAACGCATTCGATGGGCGTCCAGCCGATGGGTGGCCTACCTCTTTACCTGTGCCGAGCGCGGCCGAGGCAGAGGTGGGGAACACGAACTGGCAGCCAATTCGCGTCCCCCACGGCTCCTTCGGCTGCGCTCAGGACAAGGGAAGCCATGGGCCACCCACCCATCAGCTGACGAGCGACAGAGCACGAGTCTCATGCGACTCTGCTGTTTCTCCGCGATGGTTTTGGCGGCCGCGATGGCCGGCTGCATGAAGGAGCGGCCGTTCATCTTCGCCCCCGAGGCCCTCCTGCCCAAGCCGGTGCATTCCCACCCGTGGGTGCTCGCCGGCGAGCCGGAGACGTACACCTCCGAGACCCTATCGGACTACATCAACGGCGCCGCGCGGCCCTACGTCGAATACGGAATGCGCGAGCTGATCCACGCCATGTTGGCCAACAAGGCCGACCCGAGCGAGAAGATGGTGGTCGACATCTACGAGATGGTGTCCCCGCTGGCCGCGTACGGGATCTTCTCGAGCATCCGTCCCGAGGGCGTCGAGGGCGTGGGCCTCGGCACGTTGGGCTTCTGGTCTGGCGGGCTGCTGTGCTTCGTGAAGGACCGGATCTTTGTCTCCATCGCCCCGCCGGGCGAGGGCCCGGGCGACTACGCCTCGGCCATGCTACTCGGCGGCTACATCGAGGATCAGATCCGGTTGTCCTCCGCCCCGCCCAAGATGATCCAGGCCTTCCCCGACGACGACCGCGTCAAGCAAAGCATCAAATACATCGGTGCGAATATGCTGGGCCATCGCTTCCTCGGCGCGGGCTGGCAGGCCACCTATCGGTACCGCGGCGTGAACCACGATGCCTTCGTGATCCCGTGCGATTCCTCGGAGCAGGCCATCGAACGTTTCGAGAAGCTGGCCGATACGGTGGCCAAGGGCGAAGGCGGAGAAATCGTCCGACGAGTCCCCGACGTCGGCCGCGCCGCCCTCGTGGCCCGTGGCAAGTTGGTGGGCCGGCTCTTCCTGGCCTGCAGCGGCAAATACCTCGCGGGTACGTTGGAATGCTACGAGGACGAGCGGTCCATCCGCCTGACGCGTCAGCTCTTGGCGAACATCGCCCGGTTGGGGCTATAATCAAAGGTAGAGTGATCCGAGCGACGTCGCCCCCCGACGTCGAGATGGTTCGGAGCACGATCACCTTCGGGGCTAGCGTCGCCTCTCGGTCATGCCGTGTTGCGGACCCAAACGAGGAGAAACGAGCCATGCTCCAATGTCAGGACTGCGAGTATTTCTTCCGCGGGCCGAACGGAGAGGTGGGCTTCCGCTGCGATCCGTTCTCCACGATCAAGGAACCCGAGTGCCTCACCAAGTGGCAACTGATCAAGTCGAACCAGCTCTCCCGACAGGTCGAAAGGATGGTGCGGGCGTACGAGGCCACCCTCCAGATGTACGAGAAGCTCGCTCCCATGCAGGAGAAGATGTTCCGGCACATGGAGCGGGAAATCGACGAGTTCGACGAGACCGAAAGCTGGAAGCTCGAGCAAGACGAGGACGAGGGCGAAGGCCACGATCCCGAGGACCTGATCCGGTAGACGCTACCGCCCGCGCTCTGCTCCTCGATTTCTCCCCACGGGCGTCTCTTTCGTGCCCCTCGCGCAGTCCGGGCCCATCACGATACCGGTTCGGCCGGTTCCTGCACGTATCCGACTTGTTGCAGCATCCGGGCGACCAGACCCATCGGCAGGCCGACCACGTTGGTGAAGCTCCCCTCTAGGCGCTCGACGTAGGCGTCTCCGCGGTCCTGAATGCCGTACGCGCCCGCCTTGCCCTCCCACGCACCCGATTCAATGTAGCGATCCAAGACGTCCGACGGCATGGGCCGCATCAACACGCGCGTGACCACATGGCCGATCAGCCGCTGGTTCGTGTCGGGTCGAAGTACGGTCACCCCCGTGGTCACCTCATGCGTCGTCCCCGCCAGCGTCGAAAGGATGGACCGCGCCTCCGCCGGGTCCTTGGCCTTGCCGAAGATCCGGCCGCCGTAGGCCACCACCGTGTCCGCGCCCAACACGACCGCACCGGCGCAATCCATCGTATTCGCGACGTATCGTGCCTTGTAGTAGCTCAGCGCTTCGGCATACTGCGGCGGGGGAACGTCGTTCTCATCCTCCTCCGGCTCATCGATCGACGGACGGACCACGTCGAAGGAATAGCCATTGTCTGAAAGGAGCTGCGACCTTCGGGGTGACCCGGAGGCCAAGATTAGTCGCAGAGACGCACCCGCCATGACCCGATCCTCCTGAGCAATGTTGGCAGTGTTAGACGCAGGATGTCCGTCCTTGGTTGCAGTGTTCGTCGGAATTTATCGCGTGTGACTGTAGAACACTGCGGATTCGACGGTCCATTCCTCTCGCCGCCAGCAGGAGGGCATGTACAACACGTTGGCCTTGCTCGTGTTATGAATCACGATGGCGGCGCTGCGGTCCTGCGTCCGCCCGGTAACGGTCACAAGTGTTCCCGGTGGAAGGGCTTGGGTAGCGTTTGATATCGTGGTGATTGCGAAACGCCCTCCAATCACCATTTGTAGCCGGTACGTGTCCGTTGTTATCGCTCAATTTTCAATCCC
>CAZKCX010000412.1:0-6603 GCA_964550865.1 uncultured Planctomycetales bacterium | reverse complement strand
GCATCCCGATCCTCGAGCCGACGAGCGCCACAACGGCCGAGATCAACCGCGCGCGGACGTATCTGGAGGCGTGTTTGGCGAATGTGTGAGGGGTGCACGTCCTGCGCGAGGATTCGCCGTGGGAAGGGGTGCGAGAAAGGATTCTCGCACCAGGCAGCAGCTCGCACCAGGCAGCAGCTCGCACCAGCCAGGTGTATCAACGGGTGCGAGAAAGGATTCTCGCACCAGCCAGCCGGGAAGGGATTCTCGCACCAGCCAGGATTCTCGCACCAGCCAGATTCCTCGTGGGAACGGGTGCGAGAAGGGATTCTCGCACCAGCCAGCCGGGAAGGGATTCTCGCACCAGCCAGCAGCCAGACCAGCCAGGAAGGGATTCTCAAGGGGTGCGAGAAGGGATTCTCGCACCAGGCGGGAAGGGATTCTCGCACCAGGCGGATTCTCGCACCAGGCGGATTCTCGCACCAGCGAGAGAGACAGATTATCATGGCCGGGACCGTTGAAGAAAGGAAACTCCACCCATGGACAAGGTTCTCATTATCGTCGGTGACGCGTCGGAGACGGTCGACACGCTGTACCCCTACTACCGCCTCACCGAGGCCGGCTTTGAGCCCGTGGTGGCCGCACCGGAGAAGCGGCGCTATCAGATGGTCATGCACGAGGTCAAGCCCGGCTGGACCATCACCAAGGAGTGGGAGGGCTACACGATCGAGGCCGAGCTGGCCTTCAAGGACGTGGACCCGGCCGAGTACGCCGGCATCTTCTTCTCCGGCGGGCGGGCGCCGGAGTACATCCGCTACGACGAGGACCTGGTCCGCATCACGCGGCACTTCTTCGAGACCGAGAAGCCCATCGCGTGCGTGTGCCACGGCGTGGAGATCCCGGCGTACGCCGACTGCGTCAAGGGCCGCAAGATGGCCACCGTGCCCAAGTGCAAGTTTGATCTGGAGGTCTGCGGCGGGACGTTCGTCGACGAGCCGTGCGTCATCGACGGCAACCTGATCAGCGGACGCACCTACCACGACCACGGCCACTACATCGGCCCGTGGATCAGACTGCTCGAGGAGGCGCGGGGGAAGACGTAGCATGGGCATCCTGCCGACGTACCATGGGCATCTTGCCCATGAACTCACGCGCGGGCCAGCCACGGCGTAGCCGAAGCGGAAGCCGGGACGCCAGGGCTAGGTAGCATGGGCATCCTGCCCATGATCTCACGGGCGAGACGCCCGTGCTACGTGGGGCGGCTATCTTGGCCGCGAATCGAACGCGCGCCTTGTCGCGCCGAAGCGCGCAGCCGGCTATGCCCTACCCCCCGCGAGCCGGTAGCACGAGCGCCGCGAAGCCCCGCCGCTTCTTCCGCGTCGACGGTCGATGGCCGCGGCGAGACAGCGTTTGCTCGATCCGCGATGCGTACGACGTGCTGCATCCCACGACGACGGCCTCGCCGGGCCGATCCGTCCGCAGCCGCAGCAACTTCTCTCCATTGATGTCCACGCTCTCCCGCTCATTCAGCTGAACCACCCGCAGGGCGGCCGAAGACGGGTGCGTCTCATCCAGGAAGCCGATCGCGTGGCCGTTCGTGATCTCACCGGAGAACCCGTTGCCCCGCAGGTTTGCCTCCGCGGTCCTCAGCGAGAGCAGATCTCGGGAGATCAGCTCGAATCGCCGGATCCGATCGCACGCCCTGTGCAGCAAAACGGGCACGTGCCCTTGGCCGGGGTTGCCGCACGCCACGACCTTGGGTCGCAACCGTTCGGCCTGCTGCATCGCCACGGCGAGCAGGATCTCTGTCCCCCAATTCAGCGTATCGAACTCCGGCAGTCCCCAGACGAGTCGCATACGGTAGCGTTTCGTCTTCCAGGCAAACTCCCCCTCCGCCCGCAAGAAGGGATCCTCGGGCAGTGGGGTCTCCGCCGGGAGAGTGTATCCATAGACGACGTGCTCGCCGTGCGGACGCCTCTCGATCAGCTCGGCCGGCCCCCTCTCCAGAATCCGCTCGACGGACGCGGCGAGTGGCTCGACGACCACGACCCACACCTCCCCCCCCTCACGAAGGCACGCCCCCGCGCCGAGCAGCATCATGCGGTGGACCTCTATGCCCGCCTTGGCCGGCACGTTCGACAGCACCGCGTCGTAGGTGTCCCTCTCGGCGTGGTCGTAGGCAAGCCCGCCGCGAAAGACGGCGCGCTGGATGTGGTTCCGAGCGGCGTTGCGCTCGGCGTAGGCGACGGCCAAGGCGTCTCGATCCACGCCGTCGGCGGCATGGGCCAAGCCCGACTTGACCAGGCTGCACGCGATCGGCCCGTACCCACAGCCCAGGTCGAGCACGCGGTCGAACCGCGTCGCCCGCCGCTCGATCTCGCGGAGGAGGTTCCGCGTTCCGCGATCGATCTGAAACGAGCTGAATGCCGACTCGGGAATGTCGAACTTCAGCCGGGCCGAGACGAAGCGCAGATCCACGGTCTTCTTGTAGTAGAGGTCGGCGACGGACCGAGCCATGGTGCGACCTCCGGGTAATCGCGCATACGACAGCGCCGTCGGCACCGGGCGGTGGGCCAGGTGCGAGACTGCAGGCTTCGAGTGAATTCGGACGTCTATTCGTTTCCGGCGTTGCCCACCACCTGGACGTTGCCTTTGCTCTCGTTCTCAATCCGGACGGGCCCGGCAAAGAGGTTGCCCATGACGACCGCCCGGCGGACCTTGGGGCCGAGCTGGATGTGCCGCGCGGGCTTCTGGAAGTCGCAGCCACGCAGAATCACGGACCCGCCGGCGACCTGGATCGCGTAGCGATCTTTCACATGGCGGGCCCAGTCGCAGAAGTTGCAGTCGGAGAACGTCGTCGTCCCGACGCCGGCGATCTTCGCGATTTGATTGCACGGCCCCCAGAACGCGCAGTTGTTGAATCGGATGCTGCCGTTGTTTGTGGCCGTCACCTCGACCATGGTCGGGTCCGGCCCGCGAAAGCTGACGAACTCTCCGTTCGTGATGAGCAGGCCGTACGGCGCGCACTCCTCGACCGCCATGGCCGTCCAGCAGTCGTCCGCCCCGATGCCGAGGAAGTTGCCGTTGCACTCCCCCGCCTTGGTCTTGATGAACTTGTAGCCCACCTTGTATCCGTAGCAGAACGTGTTCAGGACGTACTCCCAATCGCTCCGGCCGAAGATGAACGCCTCTCCGTTGGCCTTCTGCCACTCGAGAACCTTCTTCGAGCACCACCACGGGTTCCAGTGCACGTTCTCAATCCGCCCGATGTCGTAGATCGCGTCGACGTAGATGCCCCGCCGCAGCGGTTGGCCGTGCACGTTGCGGATGAAGTGCCGCTCGTTCTGCGTCGCGTCGATGCCGTTGTAGGGGTTCAGCAGCTCGACGTCGATGACGGCCGGGTTCTTGCCGCGCATGGCGATCGTGTAGGGATACGGCTTGGGGGCCTTGTCCTGATGCTGATCGGGATAGTACACCACCACGCCCTTGAGCGTGCTGTTGGTGTGGAGGGTGAGGAAGGCCGGGCCCTCCTCGCTGCCGGCCCCGCCCGTGACGAAGAACGTCGTGCCGTCGTCGCCGGGTTTGGGCAGGCCCTTATCGCGGATGCCGTTGTGCGCGGGCACCGACTCGAACGTGCCCTTGATGGTGACCGCGCGGGGGACGTCGAGGTTGCCTTCGAAGCGGTAGTTGCCGACCGGCGCGAATACGACTCCGCCCCTGGCCTTGCCGGCAGCGTCAAGGGCCTTCTGGAACGCGGCCGTGTCATCCGCCTTGCCGTCGCCCTTCGCGCCGAAGTCCCGCACGTTGAACATCCCGGCGGCGTCCTGGGCGAAGGCGAGTCCGGCCCCGAGGCAGACCACGGCCGCCAATACGAAGGAACTTGCATTCATCGGGCACGACTCCTTCCTTACCGCTCCAACCCGCGGAGTCCGACTTCCAGCTCGAACTCCACGGACCCCGGCGGAAGTATAGCACGTCTGGACCGGCCGCGCCCCGACAAGAAGGGCGCCGGGCCGCGCGAGCCGGCCGTCAGCGGTGATCGAACGCCGCCCGGACCAGACGCGTCGAACCGCGTCGGGAGAGCATGGCGAAGGCGCTACGATAGTCCTCCAGCCGAAAGGTGTGTGTCAGCAGGCCGCTCAGATCGAGGCGCTGCGATCGCACGAGCTCGAGGACGACCTCGTAGGTGTGGAGCCTGCGACCCTCGAAGTCCTCCACCGCGCGGCCGTAGCAGCCCACCACATCCAGCTCCGCGTGCCACAGCGGTGTCGTATCGACAACCGTAATCGTCGACGTCGCGCACTCGACGACCGTCCCGCGGGCGTGGACGAATTTCATCGCATCGGTCAGGCTCTCCCCGCTGCCGATGCAGTCGAAGGCCATATCGTATCCGCCCACGAGGGCTTGATTCCCGAACATGGCATCGTAGCGACGGCCGCCGACGCGGTCCGCGACCTGCTGATAGCGCTCGGCCTTGGTCTCGCCCCGCCGAGAGCGGATCACGTCGCCGGCGCCGAAGCGTCGGGCCAGCTCCTCCTGGACCTCGTGCCGCACGACCGCGGTGACGTCGATGCCGGGGACAAGCGCTTGCAGCCCCGCCAGCACGCCCAACCCGATGATGCCGCCGCCGATCACGACCACGCGCGAGCCCTCGGCGGGCGGGCAACGCAGCACCGCGTGCAACGAGCACGCGATCGGATCGGTCAGCGCGGCCGTCTCGTCATCGACCTCGTCCGGCACGGCGAAGAGCTGCGAGGTATGGGCGACGAACGACTCGCACCACGTCCCGCCGGTGAAGTGGTTCCAGCCGATCATCGTGCCCTTCGGCAGCGCGCCCTCGGTTGTATTCTCGCACAGGCTGATCTGTCCCGCCCGACAGCTCGCGCATGGCGGGTCGATCTTCCGCGGCGCGCAGCTCAGAACGGGCTCGACCACCACGCGCCGTCCTGCCTGCCATTCGCCCGCGGCCGGTCCGGCCTCCTCGATCACGCCGACGCCTTCGTGGCCCAGCAGCACCGGGAACTCCGTGAAGCAACGCAGGATGGAGGCGGGGTGGTTCCGCTGAAAGATGGCCGTGAGGTCGGTCCCGCAGACCCCTCCGAGCAGCGGACGGATGCGGACCCAGTCTTCCGCCGGCAGCGGGGGCGGCTCGACGTCGACGAGGCGCAAGTTCGACAGACGGCTCCAGTAGACGCGCTGCGTCACCGTGCTCAGGACCTTGCAGGTGGCCCAACGAACTGCGTTCGCCCCGTACTGAAGTGCCTTCATCGTGCAGCGTCACCCCTGGAGAATCGTCGCCGAGGAAAGGAACGTATTGTAGCCCCGCAAGCCGCAAGGCCCAATGGGGAGCGCCTCAGGCTTCCCGCCGGGCTTCGGCGATGACCTCTCGAAGCAGCTCGACCTCCTTGTCGACCGCACTGGCCCCCGACAGAGCGGCGAGCCGTTCCCGCTGCTCCTCGAGCGAGCCGAGCACGTGGCGAACGCTTGCCTCGAAATCGTCCTGATCTCGCGTTCGGAAGGTGACCGTGCCCTCGGGCCGCGGCGCCGCGTCGCTGGCGACGGCCGGCACGCGAAAATGCAGTGCCTCGCGAATGCTCACGGCGTCGCCGTCGCTGCACGTCGGACGCAGGAACACGTCGACGTGCCGGAAGATGGGGATCATCTCGCCGGTCGGCTCGACGAACCGCCAGTGCGCATCGAGCCCGCGCCGCCGGATCTCCTCCTCCATGCGCTCCGCGTACGCCGGATCCCACCCGGCGAATCGCAGCTGGTACCAGAGCACGCCCAGGCGCGGATAATCCGCGCGCAAGCGATCCGCGAGCTCGATGGTCATGTCGATGCCGTACAGGTCGCGACCGTCGTCGTAGACGATCGGCGCTCCGTTCGCCAGGAGCACCGGCCCGTGCGATTCGCAGAAGGAGCGGATCGCCGCATCGATGCCCGCCTCGTCCCCCGGCGCCTCCGCCGGCGCGATGTAGGCCGGCACCACCACCGTCTTGTCGCCGACGCCGGCAATCTCGTCGAGGAACTCCCGGATGTGCGTGTTGACGGCCACCAGGCGCTTCGCAGCGCGGAAGGCGGCAACGACCGCGCGGCGGTACCACCAGGGCCGTTCCGGCCAGAGCCTGCGGAGCGAATCCGTATGGACCGCGATGATCACCGATTTGCCGCGAACACGCGACAGCCACCACGTGGCCGACCAGACGTCCCAACGGCTCGAGTGGATGTAGATGACCGGCTCGCGCGCGGTCAGGATGTACCTCACGAACCAGCCGGCGCCCTCGTGTCCGACCGGAACGATCCGTGGGCCTCCGCTCGGCTCCCCGCTGATGTTGTAGAGGACATAGTCCAATCCCGCGCGGTCGAGATGCCCGAGAAGCCGGCGGTTGTGGACCGTCACCCCGCCATACGGCGGCGGTACAGGCCCGACGATTGCCAGGTCATGCGCCGCGCGTTTCTTCGTCGTGGTGCCTCGGTCGTCCATGGAGACCTTCTTGCGAACGAGAGAGCGCGAAGTACCATCCGCCCACGTCAACGTATACCGCTAGGGTCCGGTTGGAGCAAACGCCGCGCGCTCCGCCGCCGCGATCCAGCTCTCGATGATACCGCGCAAGAGCGGTCGCA
>CAZKCX010000411.1:0-6607 GCA_964550865.1 uncultured Planctomycetales bacterium | reverse complement strand
GTTCCTCGAGGACGGACAGCAGGAGTTCGGCGGCTACGACATCCTCGTGCTGTGGCAGGCGTATCCGCGGCTCGGCGTGGACGAGCGGAACCAGTTCGACATGTACCGCGACATGCCGGGCGGCTTGGCGAGGCTGCGAGACCTCATCGGCCGCGCGCACGAGCGCGGCGTGAAGGTCTTCATCGACTACAACCCGTGGGATCGCGGCACGCGCCGCGAGGGTCGCCCGGACGAGGAGGTCCTGGCCGATCTGGTCAAGACCATCGACGCCGACGGGATCTTCCTCGACACGATGTCGGCCGGTTCGCTGACGTTGCGGAAGCGCCTGGACGCCGCCAAGCCGGGCGTGGTGCTCGCGCCGGAGGGGCACCCAAGCATCGATCAGCTCTCGATGCTCAGCGCCTCGTGGGCGCAGTGGCTGGCCGAGCCCCATCCGCCGGGCTTGCTGCGCCTGAAGTGGATCGAGCCACGGCACATGCAGCACCAGATCCACCGCTGGGACACGTCGCACCGCGCCGAGCTGGAGTCCGCCTTCTTCAACGGCAGCGGCATGCTGGTCTGGGAGAATATCTTTGGAACCTACAACCCATGGTCGGCCGAAGACCGTCGGGTATGGCGCCGTGCGGTCGGGATCTTGCGGCACTTCGCGGGGCACGTCACGAGCGATCGCTGGGACCCGTACTATCCGACCTTGCGCGAGGGGCTCTTCGCGAATCGCTGGCCCGGCGACGGGGCAACGCTCTTCACGCTGGTCAACCGCGGCGAGCCGATCCGTGAGGATCCCTTGCTCGAGTTGCCCGCCGACAAGGACGCTCACTACTTCGACCTCTGGCGAGGCCAGGCGTTGCGAAGCGTCGAGACGGCCGGCGGAAAGGTTCGACTTATCGGCTCGATCGATCGGCTTGGGTGCGTGGCGGGCGTCGCGCGCACGAAGAACGATCCGGCATTCGAGCGATTGCTTGCGCGGCAGCGCGAGCTTGCGACGGCCCGACCGGACGAGAAAGACCCTCGCAACGCGGCCCGCTCCGTCGTCGATCCCGATCCTGCGGACCCCACGCCCGCCCGGTTCGCAAGAACGGGTGTCCAGTGTGGCACGGCCGCCCCCGGCCGTGAGTTATCGAACTGCCCAGCCGAGGGCGGCTGGGCCACAACGAGCGGAGCCCCGCAGCATGTCAGCAATTCCTACAAGCGGCTTACGATTTCGCGCGGCGACCCGCCGCCGGGCATGGTCTTCGTCCCGGGCGGCAAGGTCCATATGAAGATCGAGCATCTGCGTCGCGAGTGCGGATGCTACCCCGATCCCGGCACGCCGCCGGAGCGATGGAAGGACTTCCTCTGGGGCCATCCCTTTCAGGAAACCTTACGGCACGACTACACCGTCGAGGTCGGGCCGTTCTTCATCGATGAGGCCGAGGTCACCAACGTCGAATACGAACGGTTCCTCGACGCCACCGGCTATCGCCCTAAGGTAACGCACAACTTCTTGCGGCACTGGCCGGGTGGCGGGCCCTCGCCGGGATTGGCCGACAACCCGGAGTTGGCCGACTTGCCGGTGGTCTACGTCGATCTCGAGGACGCGCGCGCCTACGCCCGCTGGGCGGGCAAGCGCTTGCCGACGGAGGCGGAGTGGCATCTGGCCGCGCAGGGCACCGACGGCCGGACCTGGCCTTGGGGCAATGCCTTCGATCCGACGCGCTGCAACACCACCGGCACGCACCCGCTGCCGGTCCGCTCCTGCCCCGACGGACGGAGCCCCTTCGGCTGCTATCACATGGCGGGCAATGTCTGGGAGTGGACGGAGAGCGTCCGCGACGACGGCCACACCCGTTTCGCGATCCTCCGCGGCGGGAGCTACTTCGAGGCGAAAGGGAGCGGCTGGTACGTTCCCGGCGGGCCTCGACCCTGCACGCACCACGCCAAGTTCTTGCTGATGTGGCCCGGGCTCGACCGATGTTCTACCATAGGCTTTCGTTGCGTCGTTGATGCGGAGGAATGACACGCCGCGGACCGTCCCGTCGGTCGGGCTCGGAGTCGTCAAAGATGCTCATTGTCATGGATGCCTACGCAACGCCGGAGCAGATCCGGCGCGTCACGCAGCTCGTCGAGGAGATGGGGTACACCGCCAACCCCGTCTCGGGTCCGACGCGGACGGCCGTCTGTGTCTTGGGCAACCAGGGCGCGGTCGATCCCGCCCCGTTCCTCACGTTACCGGGCGTTCGGGAGACCATCCGCGTCTCGAAGCCCTACAAGCTGGTCAGTCGCGAGACGCATTCCGAGAACACGGTGATCCGCGTCGGCGATGCGCGAATCGGTGGCGGGGAGCTCTGCGTGATCGGCGGTCCCTGCGCCGTCGAGAGCGAGGAACAGGCGCTCACGATCGCCCGGCACGTCAAGCAAGCGGGAGCCAAGCTCTATCGCGGCGGCGCATTCAAGCCGCGGACGTCGCCGTATACCTTCCAGGGGTTGGGTGAGGCGGGGTTAGACATTCTCGTTCGCGTCCGTGAGGAGATCGGTCTGCCCGTGGTGACGGAGGCCATCGACAACGAGACCTGCGATCTGGTCGAGGCCAAGGCGGACATCATCCAAATCGGCGCCCGCAACATGCAGAACTACTCGCTGCTGCGCCGGGCGGGTCAGGCGAGCAAGCCCGTGCTGCTCAAGCGCGGGATGTCGGCCACCATCGACGAATGGCTGATGGCGGCGGAATACGTCATGACGGAAGGCAACCGCGAGGTGATCCTCTGCGAACGCGGGGTGCGGACCTTCCCCGGCTACACCCGCAACACCCTGGATCTCACGGCAGTCCCGGTGGTAAAACACCTAAGCCACCTCCCCGTAATCGTCGATCCAAGTCATGCCGCCGGCGTGCGGGAATACGTTGGACCCCTTGCGCGCGGGGCCGTCGGTGTCGGGGCAGACGGCTTGCTGATCGAGGTTCATCACGAGCCGGAGCAGGCCCTTTCAGACGGTGCACAGAGCCTGAGGCCCGAGGAATTCCACCCGCTAATATCCAGGTTAGTAGGAATTCAAGGGCAATAACCCCCAGAAACGCTTTCTTGACTGGCTGGTATGTCCCTGGTAAAAGTACGCACCGCGGGGTAGAGCCATCTCAGAAGTTGGCGTGCGCGTCCAATACGTAGCGCGAGTGGGCGAAGGGTAAGGGATGGCTGAGAATCGTGAGCCGACATACGAAGAGCTTCTCACCGAGGTTCGGCGCCTCCGCCGTCGCGTGTCCGAGCTGGAGGGCATTCGCCGGAATCACATCGAGTTGCGGACCTCACTGGATCGCGACGAAGCGCGAATGCGGGGTCTCTTCGGTCCCCCCTCCATCCGCCAGAGCCTGGACGAGGCCGGACGAATCACCGAGGTCAATGACGCTTGGTCCGACCTGCTCGGCTATCCACCCGAGGAGGCGATCGGCAGGCCCCTCGCGACATTCGTCGTGATGGAGGACCGAACCCGTCTTCAGCGGGATCTCGACCGCCTCCGCGCGCACGGTGAGGTCCGAGGCGTCGAGTACATGATGCTCCGCAATGGAGGTGAGCGGGTTCGCGTTCGCCTGGACGGCCACGTGGTCCGCGATGAGGCCGGCGCGCTCCTCCGAATCGACTGTGATCTTGAAGAGGCCTTGCACGAGGTCGAGTACGCCCACGGGAGCAACGGCCGCCAGGAGCGTCTGGTACGCGTCATCAGCAGCATGCCCGTCATGCTCGACGCCTTCGACGAGAACGGACGCGTCATATTCTGGAACCAGGAATGCGAGCGTGTCACCGGCTTTGCCGCCGAGGAGATGGTCGGCAACCCTCGGGCGCTCGAGCTGATCTATCCCGACCCCGCCTATCGCCGGCACATCATCGAGACCATCGAGCGGATGGACTACCGGTTTCGCGATCTCGAATTCGAGTTGACCTGCAAGGACGGCAGCAAGCCGCTGATCGCCTGGTCGAACCTCTCGCGCGAGTACCCCATCCCGGGATGGGCTACCTGGGCGGTCGGCGTGGACATCACCGAGCGTCGGCGGGCGGAGGACGCCCTGCGCCGCTCGGAGATGCGCTATCGACAGCTCTACGAGAGCTCGCTGGACGGGATCGTCAGCACGGACATGCAGGGCGTGTTCCAGGAATGCAATGCGGCCTATGAGAAGATGCTCGGCTACTCGATCGAGGAGCTTCGCCGACTCGACTACAAGCAGTTGACCCCGCAGACGTGGCATGCGTGGGAGCGGGATCTCGTGGCGGAGCGGATCATCGGTCAAGGGCACTCCGGACTCTACGAGAAGGAGTACATCCGAAAGGACGGGACCGTCTTTCCGATCGAGCTGAGCGCGCACCTGATTCGAGATGAAGCGGGCAAGCCGATCGGCATGTGGGCAATCGCGCGGGACATCACCGAGCGGAAGCGGGCCGAAGAGGCGGTCCGTACGAGCGAGGCGAGGCTGAAGAGCATCTTCCAGGCCGCACCGATCGGCATCGGATTCGTCAAGGACCGCGTCCTCGGCATGACGAACGAGGGACTGTCGCGCATGACCGGCTACGCGACGGACGAGCTGCACGGCCAAACCACCCGCATGCTCTACGAGTCCGATGAGGAATTCGAGCGGGTGGGGAAGGTGAAGTACGCGAAGATCCGCGAGCGCGGGACCGTGTCCCTCGAGACCCGTTGGGCCTGCAAGGACGGCCGCGTGCTCGACATCCTCCTGAGCACCTCGGCCGTCGACCCGGAGGACGTCTCGGCGGGTGCGGTCTTCACCGCCGTGGATCTGTCGGAGCTGAAACGGGCCGAGGAGGCTCGTCGTCAGCTCGAGGCGAAGGTCCAACAGGCACAGAAGCTCGAGAGCCTGGGCGTGCTGGCGGGCGGCATCGCCCACGACTTCAACAACCTGCTGACCGGCATTCTCGGCAACGCCGACCTGGCGCTGATGGACGTCCCGGGGGAGTCGAGCGGCAAGGTCTGCATCGAGCACATCCGCACGGCCGCCCATCGCGCCGCCGACCTCTGTCGCCAGATGCTGGCGTACTCCGGCCGCGGCCAGTTCGTGATCGAACCGGTCGATCTGAACGCACTCGTCCGTGAGATGAGCCATCTGCTGGAGGCCAGCATCTCCAAGAAATCCCTCTTGCGGTTCTCCTTCGATCCCAACCTCCCGCGGATTCTCGGCGACGCCACGCAGATCCGACAAGTGGTGATGAACCTCATTACCAATGCGTCCGAGGCCTTGCAGGAGCAGAGTGGTACGATCACGGTTCGAACGGGCACGCGATTCTGCGACGCCGACTTCCTCGACCAGGCCTACTGGCGAGAGGACATGACCCAAGGGATGTACGTCTTCATTCAAGTGCAAGACACCGGCTGCGGCATGACGACGGACACGTTGGAGCGCATCTTCGACCCCTTCTACACCACCAAGTTCACCGGGCGCGGGCTCGGTCTTGCGGCGGTCATGGGAATCATTCGTGGGCACAAGGGAACCGTGCACATCCGGAGCAAACCGCAGGAAGGGACCGTGTTTACCGTGCTCCTGCCCGCGCAGCCCGTGGAAGAGGAGGTGGTCGCCGGGCCGAGCCTCGAGGATACGCCCCGCGAGGGCACGGGCACGGTGTTGATCATCGACGACGAGGAGACGGTTCGTTCCGTGGCTAGGCGGACCCTGGAGAGCGCCGGCTTTGCCGTGCTCGAGGCCCGAGACGGCCAGGAGGGCATCGAGATCTACCGTCGGCACGCCGACCACATCACCTGCGTATTGCTCGATCTCACCATGCCCCGACTCAGCGGCGAGGAGACGCTCCGAGCCCTTCGCGACATCAATCCTGCCGTCCGCATCGTCCTCACCAGCGGATACGATAAGCAGGACGTGGCCCTTCGGTTCACCCAGGATCAGGCCGCCGAGTTCGTGCAAAAGCCCTTCCGCGCTGATACGCTAGTAGGCAAGATCTGCGCGGCGCTGACCATGTGAGGATGTCCGGCGGACGCCCCCGAGACGGGGACGCGGACGGAAAGCGGTCGGCCCGGGCTGAAGACCCACGACACGGCGGGTGTACCCATGCGCATCCCTTGCTACCTGACGGTCTGCCTTGGTCTGCTGCTTCACAGCGATGAGGCATCGGCGAGTCCCCGTGCGTCCGGTCCGGAGGACTTCCGGGCGATGGTCGAGGCGGACTGGCTGATGCAGGAGACGTATCGTCGGCCGTCGAGGGCGCGGCTGATCACGCCCGAGACGGACGCCCTTGGGGCCTGTGACGGGATCAAGACCGGCAAGTGGGGGTTCCACACCGATCTGGAGGTCGAGCCGTGGTGGCAGGTCGACCTGGGCGAGGTCCGTCGCGTCGCCCGCGTGCGGATCTGGAATCGCTGCGACCACGGCGAGGCCCGCAGAGCCGCCCGGCTGCAGGTCCTCACCAGCGACGACGGCAAGCAGTGGCGCCGCGTCTATCAGCACGACGGCACCGTCTTTCAGGGTCGGCCCGACGGCAAGCCTCTGGTCGTCCGACCCAAGGATGTCTCCGGGCGCTTCGTGCGGATCCAGCTTCCCGGCAAGCATCCGCAGTATCTGCATCTCGACGAGGTGGAGGTCTTCGGGCCCAAGGACCGCCGGCGCAACCTCAGCTCG
>CAZKCX010000410.1:0-6608 GCA_964550865.1 uncultured Planctomycetales bacterium | reverse complement strand
GCGGGGAGCAGGCGCTCGCGTATGCCATCATCTATATCTTTGGGTGGAGCGCGCTGATGTTCGCCGGCTTCTTTCCGCTGGCGGAGGTCTTCGCCGACAAGGAGGCCCGGTTGTCGGTGCGGCTCGTCGTGCGAAACATCTTTGACGTCCGCTGTCTCGCGCTGCTGGGGACGGTCGTCGGACTCGCGCTGAACCTGGCCGACGTGCCGCGCCCGGCGATCGTCGATCGCTCGCACATCGTGGACATCCTCGTCGTGCTCACAACGGCGGCGATGTTCTTCGTCATCGGGCTGACGCTGCACGTCGACCACATCGCCGGGGCCCTACGGCTGCACGCACTCCTGGCCGTGCTCAAGTTCGGCGCGTCGCCCGCCGTCGCGCTGCTGTGGCTCGCGGTCGCCGGCGCGATCGGCATCCACGTGACGGGTTTGCAGCGCATGGTGATGCTCATAGAATCGACGACGCCGATGGCCCTGTTCGTCACCGTGGTGGCGAACCTGTATCGGCTGAACGTGCAACTGGCGACGGCCATGTTCGTCGTGAACACGGTGTTGTTCGTCGTGTTTGTTCTGCCGGTGATCGTACTCGTGTTCGGAGGATAGACGTGGCGAAGGAACATGCGGTGATCATGGCGGGCGGCGCGGGGACGCGCCTGTGGCCCCTCTCACGGAACCAACGGCCCAAACAGCTGCTGCGCCTCTTCGAGGGCCGATCGCTGCTGCGAAGGACGTATGAGCGTCTCATCGAGCGGTTCGAGCCGTCGCAGATCCACGTCATCACGACCGCGACGCACCTGCCCATGGTGGCCGAGGACCTGCCGGAGCTGCCGACCGAGAACCTCATGGGCGAGCCCTGCGGGCGGGACACGGCCAACGCCGTCGGCATGGCGGCCGCCGTCCTCGAGACGCGCGACCCCGGCTGCACGATGGGGATCTTCACGGCCGATCACATCATCCGGCCGATCGAGCGCTTCACCGCCAGCCTCGACAAGGCCTATGCACATGTGGCCGACCACCCGGAGTACCTGGTGACATTCGGCATCCAACCGACCTCGCCCCACACCGGCTACGGCTACATCCACCGCGGCACGAAGATCGCCGACGGCGTCTACGACGTGAAGGAGTTCAAGGAGAAGCCCGACGAGGCGACGGCCGAGGAGTACGTCGCGTCCGGCGAGTACTACTGGAACAGCGGCATGTTCGTCTGGCGGGCCAAGACCGTGCTGGACGAGCTTGAACGGAACCTGCCCGACTCGCACGCCAAGCTGCTCGAGATGGCCGAGCTGTGGGACCGTCCCGACGGGCGGAGCCGGGTCGAGGAGATCTACCCCACGCTCGAGAAGATCAGCATCGACTTCGCGGTCATGGAGAAGGCCGCGAGCGTGGCCGTCGTGGAGATGGACTGCGAGTGGCTCGACGTCGGGTCGTGGACGTCCATGGTGGAGGTCTTCGACGCCGACGCCGAGGGGAACGTGTTGGTGGCGGGCCAGACGGCAACGATCGAGTCGGCCGACAATGTCGTGGTCTGTGAGGACGAGCATCTGGTGGCCTTGATCGGGGTGAAGGACCTCGTCGTCATCCGCAGCGAGGACGCGACGCTCGTCTGTACGAAAGAGGCCGCCCAGAAGATCAAGGACATGGTCAACCTGCTCAAGGAACGTCATGGCGATCGGTATGCCTGACGGACGCCGCGCGACCCCCCTCGCTCGCAGCCCTCATGCACACGGTTCGCACGAATGTTCGCCTTTTCCCTCGTGGCGAGCGCGGCTACTCCGCGTGAGGTGAGGCCGTTCGCTTCGCGGCGCGAAGCACGGTAACGACGCCGTGGATGTGCCCGCGGGGATCGACCACGCGGGTCAGGCTGACGCGGTAGGATCGTGGCCGGGCGGTATCGGAGTTCAGCCGAACGGTCATGTTGCGCTGGGCCGGCTCGTTCGGGTTCCGCATGGACTTGATCAACTGCACGACGGCGGGGTTGCGCATGGCCTGGTGGATGGGCTGACGGTGGCTCGCGCCCAGCGTGTATCCGAAGAGTTCCTGCGCGGGCCGGTTCACGAGCACGACCTCGTCGAAGGCGTCGGTGACGACCACCGGCTCCTCGATCTGCTCGACCACCGTCTCGACGCACCGCTTCTCGGCCTCGGCGATCCGGGTCTGGATGTCCAATTCCTTCTTCTGAAGCCCAAGCCGCGCACTGCGGTTTTGTAGCTGCCCGACGTAGACATTCAGCATGGCCACCAGCGAGGTCATCTCGCCCGCGCCGCCGAGGGCTACGGGCTCGGTCTTCCCCGTCGTGATCAGCTCCTCGAGCCGCCGGTGGATGGCCACGAGCCGCCACCGGTTGCTGTACCACCCAAGGGCCATCGCCGCGGCGGCCAGGGCGATCGACATGGTGACCAGCGACCAGAGGATCGGCTGGATGCCGCCGGCGGGGCTTCGATAGGACAGGACCGCGCCGCAGCAGGCCAGACCGGCGGCGAGCACGAGCGGGGGCAGCGCCAAGGGCAAGAACCCGTGCACCCGAACCCACGCGACAAGCCTTTCGTTATCGGTCCTACCCGCCAAGGGATCTTCCGCCTGAGGACTGCCCTTCTGCCGGGACAAACGACACCCTCCTAACCGAAGACACACAACCCGCCGTCCGGCGCATCCAGGAAAACCGCGCAAGACTCCGCGTGCTTGGCGCGGAGACTCCGGGGCCTGTCCTTGGCACCTATCGGACGACGGCGGGGGTGACTTGAGGGTACGCCTGTCGGCGCTAACGGCTTTGAAAAGGAACCTCCTCGGACGTGCCGTCTCGCTCCGCGGATGTGCCGTCCGTCTGGGGCGGATCGGTCGACGGGGGGCTCGGTGGCCAAATGGGAACGGGCGGCGCGGCCGGCTGGAGCTCCCGCCAGTCATCACGTCGGCTCACGAATCGAGCGAACTGGAGCCCGCCGTCCCCCATGAGGCGCCGACCCAAGAGGGCGGGGTCGCGGTTCCGCAGGCTGTTCCCCCGCGCCCCCCGGACCACCTCCAAGAAGCTTCGAATCGGGCCGACCCTGCGCATCCCGGCCTGTGCCGAGGCGGCCCAATTCCAACGGGACGGGGAACCCTTTGTGGCGAGCAACACCAGGACGACCTCCGATCCCGAACCCACCAGCGCGGCCCGTGATCGATGGGGGGCCGCCAACGCAAACGTGGCAACGAGCGAGGCCAGCTGTCCGCGCCCGTACTCGGTCGGCCGGACCAAGGCCGCCAGCACGCCACGCGTCGCGAGGCGCTCGAAGGCGCGCTCGAACTGCTCGATCGACCACGTCAGACGGTTGGCCGGATGCCCGCCCGAAACGGCGGCGATCGCGATCAGATCGAACCGCTCATGGGTGGAACGAAGCGCGAGCGACGCGGGGCGATCTGAATCCCCTCCCCTTCTCGAGCGGAGGGGTTCGTCCCGCATTCGGCGGAACGCCACCGCGGCGTCGGGATCGTAGTAGGACGCGCGCACCTCCTCGCACCGCCTTCGAAGCGCCTCCGTCGGTCGAAGGTCGCCCGCGGAAATCAGCCAGCACCGTTTGTAGCGATCGCGCAGGCAAGCCACGGATTGAAGCGCGCGTTGCAGGGCGGGACCGGAAGGAAAGGTCGCGTGACTTTCCTCGTCGGCGTCTTCCACCGGGTGCGGCTCGACGACGACGCGGGCGCGTCCTTCCTCTTGGCGGACGGAAAGCGTCAGCCAGGTCCCCTCCCGCATCGCGACGATGCCTTCATCGCGCCGAAGCCAACCGCGGCTCAGCCAGGGCAGGCCGACCATCATCGCCAACAACACGCCAAACACACCCGCCAGCTTCCAACGACGATGGCGAGCGGGTCCGCCCACGTCGAAGATGACCAGCAGCCCTCCCGTCGCCAGCGCCAAGAGACCACTGCCGGCAAGCGCAACCAAGGTGCCAACGTGGGGCACGGTCCAGCAGGCGGACATCGCCACGCCGATCGCCGTTCCGACCAGAACGGTCGTCCCCACATGGGACCAGCCCGTGCCGGGAGTCCCCGACTGGAGGAGCACCGATTGCTTCAGGAACGAGAGGACCCCTCCGGCGCAGAGGCCGGCAAGGCTAAGGCAGACCACGGGGATCGCCGCCTGCCACGCGGCGCCCCCCTCCGCAGCCCACCGTCCGGCTGCCCCGGTGGCCGAGCATCCGGCGATGGCAATACCCGTCACCGCACCGCAGACCACGAGGAGGGGACCGCAGGCGAGTATGGGATTCTCCGCCTTCCTCGCCCACACGTGAGCGGCGGTCGCGCCCACCCCCACCCAAGACACGAACCATGCCCCCACGAAGGGCTGCAGCGACCAGGGAAGAACGGCTCCCGCCTCGCTAGCGCGCGGCCAGACGACCAGACCTGTTCCGAAGAGCGCCCCCCAAACGATGAGGGCGCTGAGCAAGGCGTAGCCGCCCTCGGCGGCCCGCTCCGGTGGACGAATCTCGGGCGCATCGGTTCGCTCGGACAACGGGCGGTTTCGGCCGGCACGGATGATGGCCAGCACGGCCGCAAGGAACAAGGGCAACATGGCCACCAGAGCGGTCCGTCCCGGGGACGTCGCGAGAAAGCCAACCCGGGAAACGCCCAGGCCCGCCCCCGCGCCGAGCAGGAGACCCCCGAGCAGGGAGAGTCGGATTCCCCGCGGACCCTCCGCCGAGACCACCAGGGCGTGCAAACCCGTCATGGCCAGGCCAAGGAACAGCCAGGGTATTCCCACGCCCGGCAAGACCGCGAGCGAATCGATCAGCAGCAGCTCGATCTTGTCTAGAAGGAACCGCGACATGAGCCATCCGTGGGCCGCCTCCAAGGGACCGGTCGCCCAGAGAAGGACCAACCCGGTCGCGCCGGCCGACAGACACGCCACCGCCAGGAGAACCCAGAGCACACCGCGTTGTTCGGCCGAAGGTCGTTGAGGGATGAGGGAGAAGGTGGATCGCGAAGGCGTCTCCTCGCCGCGCCCGGCGCCGCGCTTCCCGAACCGATCTGTCCGCCCATAGGGAATCCGCAAGCCCAGGATCGCCGCGGCCAGGGCCACCACGACGACGATCACCACCGTGCGGGGCAACGGATCGAGGATCGCCTGGTACTGACCGATCATCCCGACCAGATGGAGCGCGCCCGCGACCCCGAAGCACAACGCCACAGGCCACAGCCACGCCCCTTCTCGGGCCGTGGGGGCTTCATCGAAGTCCGTTGCCGCGTCCGCCATGGAGATGCTACCGGCGTAAGGCCTCGGGGTTCGGCGGCGGATGCGCCGGGCGATCAGATGAGACTGGTTCGAATCGGATCGAACACGCGCCGCCCGCCTTGATCCAGCTCCATCAGCAATCCGCCCGTCGGATCGATATCGATCGTCCGACCGCTGAATTCGTGTTGCGCGTGCCGCACACGAATATGCTGACCGAGCGGCTCGGTCCGGTCAAGCCAGGCCTGTCTCATCTTCTCGGTGTCGGGCTCTTCGGCAAGCCAACGGTCGAGCGCAACGAGCAACGCGCGGGCCACCGCAAGACGGGAGACCGGAGCCTGCGACTCCATGTCGAGGCTCGTCGCCGTCGCGCGAAGATCCGGCGGGAAATGCCCGGGATGCTGAAGGCAATTCAGGCCGATGCCCACGGCATACGCCCGCGCCTCCGGCATGGCCCGCGATTCGATGAGGATCCCCGCCAGCTTCCTCTCGCCGACGACGATGTCGTTGGGCCAGCGAATCGACGGTTCGACGTCGGGCACCGAGGCCGCGACGGCATCGCAGACCGCGATGCCCGAGATCAACGTAAGGCATCCCGCGTATTCGTTTGCCTGCTCGCGCCGAATGAGGAGGGTGCTGCACAGAATCGAGGCGGCTCGCGGCGATACCCATTGCCGGCCCAGTCGCCCCCGACCCGCCGTCTGATGCTCGGCGAAGAGAACCGATCCGTCCGCGTCCGGTCCGTCCGCGCGGGCCAGCGCAGCTTCGTTGGTGCTCCCCACCTCCGACAGGACACGGACGCGGCGGCCGACCCGTTGGGTCTCCAGGCCGTCCGTGATCGACTCCGGTTGGAGGGGCTCGTGCATCCGGATGCCTCAGCGACCCGTCGCGATCACCCAAGGATCGGAGCCGTTTGGGCCGTAAAGACCGGCGACGTTGCTCCGCGGGACGGGGCGAAGGCATGCCGCCCTCAGGAATCAAACCGGGCCACAACGCTTGGACAAACGTGGTGGCCCGGTGCGGCGGAGACCGTCGTTCGGCGTTACGGTGCCGCCAGGCGTCTGACCGCAAGGGGTCGTTCGCGCCGGTTTACGTCATCAGGTTCGGGTAGTTGATGAACGAGATCGCTCCGACGGACACCCATATCCCGAACTTCACCACACGAGCTTTGAGCTTGCGCATCTTGCGTCTCCAACGTTTCGTGTCTTGGTCTCCCTCGAGCGGTCCGCGGCGGACCGGCTCCTCGAGGAGCCCGTACTCTACATCCGCCTCCCGAGACCCGCAAGAGCGGACGCACCGACCCGAGTGCATCAAAGGGATCGTTGCAGGGATGCCGTGTAGGGCGCGAACGGCCCGAGCCGCGAGATTCATCTCGCGCGGTCCATCTCCGCGCAGCATGAATGCTG
>CAZKCX010000409.1:0-6624 GCA_964550865.1 uncultured Planctomycetales bacterium | reverse complement strand
ACGACGCTCTTCCGATCTGCGCTTCCGAGGCGTGATGAACCCGGACCTCATGCGGCTGATCCTCGAACAGGCCTCCACCGTGGACGAGGCCGAGGCGATGATCCGCCGGTTCAATGCCGAGCGCATCTATGCCGGTGGGCCGATCGCCACGAACTGGATGTTCTCCGACGCTACGGGGAGGGCAAAGCGCGTCATTCAATTTCACGAGCGGATCGTGGTCGCGTCCGATAAGGACGGCCTGCTAGTGATGCGAGAGCAGGATCGGCGTGGAAGGCTCGTCACCGAGACGCTCCGGGAGGCCCGGGGCCGCGTCACGCCACAGATCCTGAACCGGCTGTCCCGCACCCAACCCGTCCTGGCCAAGACCAACATCTCGGCCATGACGGCGGTGGTGCCACCCTCGGACTCGGATCCTGCGCACTTCGGCTACGCCCACTTCGCCGTCTATCGGGCCGCCAACACGGTCTACGTTCCGTTGTACTTGGGCGTGACGGCCACGCCTCGCCCGCTCATGGATGGCACGATCTACCAACGCTCGAAGGGGGACGGGCGAGAAGGCCGTTCCGCATTCGAGTCTCTCGAGGCCGACCTCGAGTTCGCGCGGTGCCGGTTCGAGGTCCGGGCCCGGCTCGCCGCCGACCGGGGGAACCTCACCGAGGCCCGGCGGCTACTCACCGCGGGAACGGGGAAGCTGGCCGAGCGGGTGGCCGCCTTCCTGAAAGATCGCTCGTCCCCGAAGTCGTGAACGCCAGGGAAGCCCATGCCGAACCTCCTTGCGGTGATATCATGCGACACGCCGGGCGTCGGGAGAGAGGCCCTCGTCGAGACGGCGGCAAAGGCCGCGCGCCCGTTGACCGAGGCTCGCGGCCGCCACTGGGTGACCCTTCTCGATTCCGACCAGGGGGTGGTAGGCGTCTCCCGGCCGAACGATGCCCGCCTTGATCACGTCTCGCAGCACTGCGAATGGGGCCTATCGGTGTTCGTGGAGGGCTACCTCACCGTCCGGTTCGGCGAACGCGCCCCCGCCGAGGCGGCCGCTACCGTCGCGCGGGGCTATCGGGAGGAAGGCGAGGAGGTCGTCCGCCACATCGACGGTTCCTTCCTGATCGTCATCGTTGACGAGGACGATCGGAAGGTCCTTGTCTGCACCGATCGCGCGGGGACCATTCCGGCCTACTATGCGCGGGTGGATCACGCCCTGATCGTCGCGCCGGAATTGAAGTGTTTCGCGGAGCTGGACGCCGTGGATCGCTCGATCGCGGCGGGCTCGTTGGCCTCCATGTTTCTCAACGGCTCGCTGATCGAGGAGCATACGTACTGGCAGGGGGTCAAGACGCTGCCGCCGGCCCACCGCATGTGCGTTGCGGACGGGCGAATCGACGCGACGAGATACTGGTCGCAGACGTTTCCCAAGGAGCCTACACACCCCCCGCCGACCTTCGAGGACTTCGGGGCGACGTTGTGCGAGGCCGTCCGTCGCCACGTCTCCCGCTTCGAGCGCCCCGTGCTCGGACTCAGCGGCGGGTTGGACTCCCGCGTGCTGTTGGGGGCGATGCGAACGGCGGGGCTCGGCTTCTCGGCCGTCACTTGGGGATTCGATCGGCTGGACATGCCCGGCTCGGACTACCAGACCGGTATCGAGGTCGCCAAACGACTCGGGATTTCCCACGAGACGCGACCCATCGACATCAATCCTCTGCCCGACCACGTGGAACGCGTGGCATGGTTGACGGACGGTCTGACCGGACACCTCGGCAACTTCCCGGAGGGAACGGCCCTCGCCCGCGAGATCGCGGAAACGGGAGATGCACTCGTCGTGGGCAATCACGCGTTCGGCCGATGCGGAGGTGCGAGGTCCTTGGAGGACGCCCTCCATGGCGCGGCCGGCATCAACCGCATGAAGCGGCGCGGCCTACTTCGTTTCCTCCTGCGGCGGGACAGGTGCCAGGAGGTCATCCAGGGCTACGACCAACAGCTCGATCTGCTACTGTCTCGAAGGCCGGAGTTGTCCTATCCCGACTTGGGCGACACGCTCACCTTGGACACGTGGATGAGCGCCTACATCATGAGCCAGGCGCGGGTGCATCGTCAGGAGATCTCCTACGTCAGTCCCTTCCTGGACGTGGAGGTGTTCGATCGGGTCAGCGGGCTCTCCGCCCCGCATCGGGACAAGAAGAGGTACCTCGCCGAGGCGGGCCCGAAGCTGTTCCCCGAGGAGTTCGCCGTTCCCCTCAATCGCAAGCATAGCCGCGGCGATTGGCAGAGGCGATTGCGCGAGCCCGGCAAGCTGCAGCGCTGCATCGTGGAGACGTTGCTGGACCCCGAGCCGGGCTTCGACGCCTGGTTCGATCGCGCGAGCATTCGCGCGTGGCTCGCCGACGGGATGCCGGAGGGCAGATCCGCGGCTTGGCCTGCGACTACGTCCCTCGTGGATCGTCTGGCGCTCCGCTTGACCGCATTGCGTCACCGCCGCGACTTCAAGTACCGAGTCGTGTTCAACCTCCTCACGCTCAAGCTTTGGTTCGGGTTGTTCGGTAGGTAGCTTCCTCTCCGCAGGTCGGTCCGCGCGCGAAACGCGGGCCAGCGGCGCGAAGCGGCGACCCGCGATCTTGCCGTCGCACCGAGAATGCGGTCTCCGATCGAACCGCCGGATTCATCCGGCGCGGCCGCGCGGCATGAATGCCGCGGCTCGAGCAGCAAACGTGGCACACATGAACAGTGCCATCGTCGTACCACTTGTGAAATATGGCACTAGCCTAGCGACCAGGGCTTACGATACTCGTAGAAGAGCATGTCGTTGGCCTTGGCGTCGTTGGTAAAGCGCTCGCGATCGGCGTCCCAGTGCAGGACCTTGCCCCGCTTCAGTGCGATGTTGCCGATCAGCGTGGCCGACGTGCTGCGGTGGCCTACCTCGATCGGCGCGTTGCACTCCTTGCGGGCCTTGACGCACTCCACGAAGTTCCGCACGTGGTGGAGCGTGGGCGCCCCGCCCTTGAAGGACAGCTCCTCGATGCCCGAGGGCTTTAGCGCCCCGTACTGGGCGTTCGAGCCCTTGCGGTCGCGCGGGTCCTTGAAGGGGATCTCTTCCGTACGGATCCGCTGCTCCTCGACGAAGCAGCCCCGATAGGCGGTGTACATCGTTCCGAGGCTGCCGCGGAAGATGACCTGTGCGTTCTTGGCGTTGGCCGGGGCGTTGTTGGCGTTGAACTGCGAGAACGTCGCAAGGCATCCGTCGTATTCCCAGACGACCTGCATGGTGTCGGGGATCTCGCGGTTGTCCTTGACGGCGAAGTTCCCGCCCATCGCCATGACCGTCCGTGGGGCCATCTGGCCCAGCCCCCACTGGATGAGGTCCAGGTAGTGCGTGCCGAAGTTCGTGAGCTGCCCGCCCGAGTAGTCGAAGAACCATCGGAAGCGATAGAGACAGCGGTTCCGGTTGTACGGTACCTTTGGGGCCGGCCCGAGCCACATGTCCCAATCCAGGCCGGGCGGCGGCGCGCTGTCGGCGGGCTTGCCCATCCCCATGGGCGTCTCATTCTGGAGGTGATAGCCTTGCGCGACGCTGACGTGGCCGATGTGGCCGTCGCGGACCGTCTCGCAGGCCTTGCGGAACATCTCGGAGGAACGCCGATGCGTGCCGACCTGCGTGATGCGCTTGGTCTGCTTGGCGACCTCGACCATCTTGCGGCCCTCGTGCACCGTCAGGGAGAGGGGCTTCTCGACGTACACGTCCTTGCCGGCGCGGCACGCGTCGATGAACTGCAGCGCGTGCCAGTGATCGGGCGTGCCGATGATCACCGCGTCGACGTCCTTGCTCTCGAGCAGCTTGCGATAGTCCTTGTACGTGGCGGGCTTGCCGTCGAGGTCGGCCTTGGCATCCTCGAGATAGGGCGCGAAGACGTCGCAGAGGGCGGTGATCTCCACGCCCGGCGTGGCCTTGGCCGCCGCCTGGAGCTCGCGCCCGCGGTTCCCCACGCCGATGATGCCGATTTGGAGACGGTCGTTGGCCCCGAGGATCCCCGCCTTGGACTTCGCGGCGATGGCGGTCGTGGCCGCAACGGCCGACACCCCGAATTCGCGTCGTGATAGCTTCTGCGTCATGAAATCGCTCCTTGTGCCTTTGGGTACCTGCGCGTCTGCATTGCCGTTCGGATCAACCTTGATTCATCTTCTGATTCCGCGTTCCTGTCAAGGGCAGCGGGCACCGCGCCGATGCGTCGCGGGCGTTTCTTCGATCCCGCGATCGCGACGTCTCCAGGAAGATCCGATCCGCGATGAAGCGGAAGTGCCAGCCGCGGCCGAAGTCCACGGACAGCCCTTTCTTGCGCTGCGCCTCGTATTCCCGCGTGCCCGGCAGGGGGGCGAACCCATACGTCCGGCGAACCTCAGCCTGCATCTGTCGCAGGCTGCGATCGATCTCCTCGATGAGCTCCTGCTTGGTCATCGTCGCGGCCCGCGCCGGAGTGATCGGCGGGCCGTAGCGGACGACGACTCGCGAGGGTCTCGGGAGCCTCGCGTCGCGGGGCCATGCGTCGTACGCTCCCTCGATCAACGTCGGGACCACAGTCGCCTTCGATTGCTTGGCGATGGCGGCCACGCCCGGCTGCAGCGCGCCGATCGTACCGTCGGTCGTCCGCGTTCCCTCCGGAAAGACCAGGACCATCAGACCCTTCTTGAGCCGTCGCAGGGTCTCCTTGATCGCCCGCATGTCGGCCGAGTTCCGGCGGACCGGAAACGCGTTCAGCCCGGTGATGAGCCTGGCGAAGAACTTGTTGGCGAAAAGCGTCTCGCGGGCCATGAAGTTGCACTCGCGGTCGAAGGCCAGCGAGGCCAGCACCGGGTCCATCACGCTCTGGTGCGTCGAGACGAGCAGCACGGGGCCCTTGCGGGGGACATTCTTGACGCCGAGCAAACGCCCGCGGAAGACAAGGAAGAAGATCGTTCGCGCCAAGACGCGCCAGAAGCGCCAGCGTGGACGCAGGTGGTCGGCCTCTCGCCCGGGGGGCATCGGCACTCGTTCTGGATCGTTTGCTTCGGGCATGGGCTTGCCAATCGGTGCCTGCCGCGGGCCGGCCTTCAGGACGAGACGCGGCGTTGCACCTCCTCTGCCATGTGCCGAACGACCTCTTCGATGCCCATATCGGTCGTGTCGAGGACGATCGTCTCGTCGGACGAGAGCAAGGGCTCCCAACGCTTGGCGTCGCGATCGTCCCGCTCGGCGAGGTTCTTTCGCACCTCGTCGATGGAGACGTCCTGCTTGCCGTATGTCATCTCGTCGTAGCGGCGCCGGGCACGGGTGTCGAGGTCCGCCTCCAACACGAACTTCACGTCCGCGTCGGGGAAGACCACACTGCCCTGATCCCGGCCCTCGGCCACCAGCGAGCCGAGCCGCTTGCCGATGCGCTGCTGCTGCCGCACGAGCACGTCGCGAACGCCTTCAACGCGGGCCACCAGGCTCGATGTCTGGTTGACCTCCATTGTGCGAATGGCTTCGGTCACGTCCTCGCCGTCGAGCCGAACACGAACGCCTTCGTTGTCGCATTCGAGATGCAGCTCGGCCTCGGCCGCAATCTTGGTCAGCTCCTCAGGGTCGTCCAGGTCCGCGCTCGCTCGCAAAGCGCGAAGGGCGATCGCACGGTACATCGCTCCGGTATCCAGATAGGCGATGCCGAGTTCCGACGCCAAGAGGCGGGCGACCGTGCTCTTACCCGATCCGGCCGGTCCGTCGATGGTGACGATCATGGATACCTCACTTCGGGATCGGGCATTATAGGCGGGACCGAGGTGGTGGAAAACCGAACCGAAAACCGAAAGCGGAAGGCGGGTGCAGGCACCGTGCATAAGCGATGTGAGAGGGGTGCGCGTGCCGGTCGCCTTGAGAGCAGGCACCGGTAGACTCATCGGGGCAGGCGCTTCCCCCGCTTCGGAAGAACCGTGCCTACCCCACCGCATCCACCGCCTTGTGAATCCGCTCGAGGATCTTCTTCGCCGCGTCCGGGACCGGATCGCTGAGCACCGGCAGGAACACGAGGTTCGCGTGCATCCTCTCGGTCACGGGGAAGTCGCCTTCCTGATAGCCCTTATAGTCCTCGCCGCAGAGCGGGCCGCGGTTGTGCCCGAACAGATCGAAGCCCTCCGCGAAGTACGCCAGCCGATGGAGCAGGCCGTAGCCCGTGTGGGCCTTCACGCCCGCCTGCTCCAGCGCCTGGAGGAACCGATCCCTCGGCAGGCCGCCGAGTGCATCGGGATCGTAGTGGGTGGGGAATCCGTAATAGCCGCCTCGCTGGACGCCCTCGTACGTCTTGACCGGTCGTAGACAAGAGATCTCCGCCAGCCCCGCCTCGACCTCTTCGATATACGCGCCGCGCCGCCGGTTCAGCTCGGCGAGCTTGTCCAATTGCACCTTGGCGATGCCGATGCCCAACGGATGCGCGCGGAACTTGATGCCCGTGCCGAGCGGCTGGTGCCTCTGATACCGGCTCGTTTGGAGGTCGAGCCCGGCGATGCGATTCACTTGCCCCACCAGGGCCATGCGGTCGAACACTTCCGGGTCGTTTGTCGAGACGATGCCTCCCTCTCCGGCGCTGACGGGCTTGCTGCCCTGAAGGCTCCACGCCGCCGCAT
>CAZKCX010000408.1:0-6634 GCA_964550865.1 uncultured Planctomycetales bacterium | reverse complement strand
GCTTGAGGTAGTACAGGACGCCGGCGTGCGAGATGGCCATCCCCGGGCGTCCCGTCGTGATGTCGAGCCGACATCGCCTCCACGTGCCGAACTCCACCAGCATCAGCTCGACCTTGTTCTGGGCCCAGAGGTACTCGTTGTTTCGGAGATAGACGAAGTACCGCGAATCGGCCGAACACCAAGACCGCTCCCCATAGATGCTGGCGTAGGTGTGGCTATACCGGAGTTGCGTCTCGACCTGCCATATCTCGGATCCGGTCGGCTGCTCCTCGGCGCGGACCGCGCCGCTGGCCGCGAGGCGGGGGGCGAGCTTGCCGGTCTTCCGGCTGCTGCCGCCAACGGCTTCGGAACGAGCTTCTGCACCGCGAGCGCTCGTCGATACGCTCGCGCCGGCCAGCGCCCCGACCAGACCGCGAAGGGCGGCCCTACGCGTCATCCATGGATTGCGGTTTTCGTCGGCCATCGTACACCTTGGAGAGCAGAGTACGCCTTCCTGCTGCGCGGGTTCGCGTACGAGCACCCTGTCTGCTGTGAGCAATCTGACGCAGGAGGAAGAGGCCGGCGCGGGGGCGACCTCATTCCTTATGGTGGTACGTGAAGCGGCCCGTCACCGTAGCGCCGATCGGAATGCCGTTGCTCACCTCGAACGTGACCTGGAAGCTCTCCACCTCGACGACCTCCCAGTCGAAATCGTCCCAGTCCCCGTTCATCCACTGGTGCAGCGGACTCGTGACACCCTCCACATGGCATTCGCCCGACACAAGCACCTCGGGATCAATCGTCCCCACGCCCCCAGCGGAAATCTGGCCGGGAACCTCGGCGTCGAAGTCGACGATGCTCGCGCTGCCACGCGCGAACGCGACCGTACCCCCGATCGATACGAAATCCAACACCTTTTCCTCGTCGTTGTGGATGTCGGAAAAGCCCAAGGTGAACGTGTCGCCGGGACCGAGGTCTCCGTCGTCGTCGTAGATTGTGACGGTGAGCATGCCGGCCACGGGGACGTTCACCGGATCCGGCGAGATGGCATCATTCGGCTCGATATCGACCGTGACCGTGCCGCCGGTCACCGGCAGGGCGTAGGTCGTTCCCTGCGTCGGGCTCACGGCGTCCCCCTGGGGCGAGGAGGTATCCGCAGGCCCAATCGTGCCGATATTCACATCATCGTTGATCGGTGTCGAAGTGCCGGCAGGCACGGGGGCAAATGTACCCGAGTCAAGCAACGGTATCCCGACCCGACCCTCCCATGGGCTCGGACTACAGGACACAATCCCCAGGCAAAACATTGCGATTGGCAGTCGTGATCGCATGGGTTCATGCCACCTCTATTTGCCCCCGGCCCGGACCCCCACGAAGCCAGAAACAAGACGCCCGATTGAGGAGCGAAGCATTGCAAGCAACCAACGCCCAGTCTGCTACCCGCAGACTACACCGCGACACCAACCCTCACTGAGGAGAACCCACGCGGCAATGGTAGCCTTCGAGCCTGCATTGGAATTCTAGATCGGGGAAATGCGCCGACAAGTGGCAGATTGGATGAGTTCTTGGTTCTCCGAGTGCGGCCGGTGCGGCCATGCGAAACTCGAGCCGTGCCAGGACGGAGTATTGCACCGAATGCGAGCCCGCGCGTTCCGGGGAAGCGTTTGAGAGGGCCGGGTGCCTGTGCACAGCGATCAGCAGACTCGACATGTACACCGCAGGATTGGTTCGAGGGGGAATCATGGTTACGCCTCCTTGGCTACCTGCGGCTGCCTGCCAAAGGGTCGGACTAGGAATGAGGGGCGGGCGCTTCGACCACCATGCGCATAAAGAAAGCACCGCCAATTACTTACCGAATGGCGGTGCTGGGCGTTCAAAAGCGAGGCCGACGGGACTCGAACCCGCAACCCTCGGATCGACAGTCCGATACTCTAACCAATTGAGCTACGGCCCCGAACTAGCGGTTTCAGCCTCGCTATGGGTACAGCTATCCTGTCCTCGGCTATTTTAGCCTTGCGCTTGATGGTGTCAAGATCGGCCGAGAGAGAACGTCTCGCTTCGTCCGGCTTGCCCGCCTCGGGTGCGCGCCCACGACACTCACCGTCACGCCTCAACGAATGTCGGAACTTGTCCGCGCTCGATTGCCCTTCGGAGGCTTCAGCGATAGAGAGGACGGCGCGAAATGCCCTGCGATCCTCCGAATGGAGGAGGGCCGACGGGAAGAACAGGAGGTGGGCAATGACCGAGCGACGAGGCGTACCCCACACCGCGCTGCACTCGGCAACGGTGGTGTTTCTCTCGGCAGTTGCATTCGTCGTCGGGCCGGCGGACGCCGCCCAGGCCGAACCCAAGCCGGTTTCCTCGGGCGCTGCCTTCGGCGGGTCGGCCGTGATCCATCCGGACCTGCCGTATGACAAACCGGTCCGAGACGACCTGGACGAATACGGCGGATGGAAGGGTCTCCAAGGTAAGAAGACCGGCTACTTCCACGTCGAGCGAATCGGCAACCGCTGGTGGTTCGTCACGCCGAAAGGAAACGTCTTCTTCGGCCTGGGCATGACGATGCACTGCCCGCGGTTCGGCCTGTCGGAAGACGACTGGAGTCGCCTCCAGGTCTCTCGGCTCCGCGCGTGGGGGTTCAACCACACGCAGGCGGGCAACCGGCGCCCGAAGACCGCCGACTACGGCATGCCGTATACCCTCGTCCTTCACCTGGCGCGGTCGGCCAAGGGGAGCATCCCGCTCCCGCCCAACTCGATGTTCCCCCCCTGGACCACGCTGCCCGACGTGTTCGACCCCGAGTGGCCCAAACGATGCGAGGAGGCCGTCGCCAAGCACCTCAAGCCCTCGGCCGACGACCCGCTGCTCCTCGGCTACTACATGGATAACGAGCTTCGCTTCGACGGATGGTACGGTGTCGCCACGCGGACGGCCAAGGACTCCCCCGCCCGCCGGGCGTTCGTGGAGGTGGCCAGGAAGTACTACGCCGACAAGCCGAAACAGCTCGCGAAGGACTGGGGCGAGCACGGCGTCACGAAGGTCGACGACCTCTACGCCGTGGAGGGCGCGCCCCCGCCGGTCGCCGGGCTGAAGGTTGCGTGGAATCGCGCCATCGCCGAGCGGTACTTCAGCGTCACGGCAAACGCGTGCCGCAAGGCGAGTCCGAACCACCTCAACCTGGGCATCCGTCTGGTCATGACCTCCCTGCCGACGCCGGAGGTCTTCCAGGTGATGGGCAAATACTGCGACGTCGTCAGCATGAACTTCTACCACCCCTTCTCCGATCGGCTCGTCACGGAGACCTTCACGCTGCTGCCCACCATTCAAGCCCTGGTGAAGCGGCCGTTCATGACCAGCGAGTTCAGCTATCGGGGCGGCGACACGCCGCATCCCAACACCATGGGCGCGCCGCCGACAGTTCCGACGCAGTCCTACCGGGCCGTCGGCTACCTGTCGTATATGTCTGCGTTCGCGTCGCTGCCGTTCTACGTCGGCACGTGCTGGTTCTGCCTGGGCGACCAACGCCTGGACGTGCCCTGGCATCACTACGCCGAGGACTGCGACTTCGGCATCCTCGACCTGCACAACCGTCCCCATGCCGTCCTGACCGAGGGCATGCGTCGGGTCAACGGCGTCATCTATGCGTTGGCCGCCGACCCGGTGAAGAACAAGTCGTGTCCGCTCTTCCGGCGGACCGAGCTCATGCGATGGGATCGCCAGTGGGACCAGGCCATGTTTCGAAGCTTCGGTATGGTCGACCTGCCGCCGGCGCCCCTTGCCGCTTTACTGCCGTCGCCCCGCCGCTACCACAGCAAGTATTGGGTGCGGCACCAGAGTCCGAAGCTCACCGTCAACGGGACGGGATTCTACGGCAGCCTCGAGGCGAACATGATCCGCCAGACGCCGGAGGGGATTGAACTGACACTCATCGGCCTGCGGGGCATCCTCACCCTGCCGAGGCGGTACTGGCTCGGCCCGAAGTGCGAGCGGCCGGACGATTCGATGATCCTCGAAAGCAATGCGCAGCTCCTTTCGCGACGCGTAAGCCCCACGGGGCAGGTGCGTCGGCTGACGATCGTGGACGGCAGCTTCATTCGATGCCATCACGGGGCGATCGACGTCCGCGCAAGCGGCAAGACGCCCTACATCGATCTCGTGTACGACCACGACGCCAGGCGCCTGATGGCCACCACCCGCGGCCCGATCGAGCGGCTCGGCGTCCATGACGTGAGCGATTGGGAGATCACCTGGAACGGAAGACCGGCGCGGCCGTCCGATCCCAAAAAGCACCCGGCCCCCGAGGGTATGCGCATCGTCGAGTGCGGGCGATAGTGGCGCCGGGCCTTCCCGCAGCGCAAGCGCACCGCCCCGCGCCGAACGAAGCTGCACAGGGCGGGGCTTTTCGAGTACCCTTTCACCAACGGGTCCCGTGCCGCCGCATCCGGGCGGGTTGAGCCCGGATCTTTACCGACCGGTCCTTGCGACGAGTGATCCACCTCGAGCGGGCCAAGGGTCGGACCCCGGCGGATTGCATCGAGCTTCGAGGATCGTCTTCCGTGTCGACCTCAACCCATCTCGAGCTGCGCGACGTGCACTTCGCCTATCCCGACGGCACGAAGGTGCTCCGCGACATCAGTCTCTCCGTGCCGCGCGGGGCCGTCTGGTCCATCGTCGGGCCGAACGGCTCGGGCAAGAGCACACTGCTGCGGGTGATGGCCGGTCTGCTCGCACCGGAAGGCGGTGAGATCCTGCTGGACGGGAAGCCGACGCGGCGGATGTCGTCGCGTGCCCGCGCCCGCCGGGTCGCGTTCCTGCCGCAGAGCGTCGTCCCGTCGTTCGCGTTCGTCGCACGGCAGGTGGTGGCCATGGGACGGTATCCTCACATCGGCGGGGTGGGGTTGGAATCGAAGCGGGACTGGGAGCTCGTCGACCAGGCGATGGCCTGGACCGAAACGGTCTCTTTGGCCTCCCGCACGCTGAATACGCTCTCGGGCGGCGAGCGGCAACGGGTGCTGATCGCCGCGGCCCTCGTGCAGGCCGAGGACCTCCTGCTTCTGGACGAACCGACGACCGCGTTGGACGTGAACCACCAGATCGGCATTCACCGCCTGCTCGGGCGGCTCAGCAACGAACGCGGTTGGACGGTGATCACGGTCACCCACGATTTGAACCTGGCGGCCCACTTCAGCGAATGGGTCGTCATGATGGAGGCGGGGCGAATCGTCGCGACCGGCCCGCCGGCCGACGTCTTGACCTGCGAACGGATCGAGGCGGTCTACGGCGTCACGATGCACGCGCTGACGCATCCGAACACGGGCGCACCCGTGCTGGTGCCCGCGGTCCCCGGTGACGAGGACGAATCGAGGAACGATGCCCGTCCTACATGAACTCAGTCGAGGTCGATTGCTGGCGGCGATCGTCGCGTCCCTGGCGGTAACCGTCTTGGTGGTCAGCGCGTCGCTCTGGGTCGGCACGCAGAGCTCCCACGTGCGCCAAGCGATGTCGGTACTCCTCGGAACGACCGACGACGAGGGCGCCCAAATGGCCTACCACCTCGTCTTCAAGCTTCGCCTGCCGCGGACGCTGCTCGCGCTCCTCGTCGGCACGACGCTCGCGATGGCGGGGACGACCTTCCAGGCCCTGCTACGAAACCCCTTGGCCGAACCGTACACCCTGGGCGTCGCCAGCGGCGGGGCGTTGGGGGCGCTGCTGGCGCTGAAGCTCGCGCCGGGGTCGGGCGCGCTGTGGGCGGGATACCTGCCCGTGGCGAAGGAGCTGTGGGCGTTTGCGGGCTCGACGATCGTCGTATTGATCGTGTACGGCCTGAGCCGTTCGGCCGGCATCCTCAACACGTACGACCTACTCCTGGCGGGCGTGACGATGGGCATCTTCTGCGGCGCCGCGATGTTGGCCGTCCAGTACTTCGCGGACCACCGCGAGCTGTTCGATATGATCCGTTGGATGATGGGGGAGTTGGAGACCATCGGCTACGGGGACGTCTTGCTCGCGCTGGCCTTCGTCGTGCCGGCATGGATCGCCTTCCTTGCGTTGGCGAATCCGCTCAATCAGCTCTCGCTCGGCGAGGACCTCGCCGGGGCCCGCGGCGTCCGCGTCTCGACCGTGCAGGTCGTCGGCTTCTTCGCCGGATCGTTGGGGACGGCCGCGGTGGTGGCCGTCTGCGGGCCGATCGGATTCGTCGGGCTCATCGTTCCGCACGCCGTCCGCGCGATCGTCGGGCCGGACCATCGCATCCTCATGCCGTGCGTCGGGCTGATCGGCGGGGCGTTCCTGGTCGTCTGTGATTGGGGCAGCCGGATGATCCTACCCATCTACGGGGAGCTTCGCGGGCTCGACCTGGAAGGCGTCCAGCTTCCCATCGGCGTGATCACCTCGCTGCTGGGCGGGCCGTTCTTCCTCGCGCTCCTGCTGCGAAGCCGGTTCTCCCAACGCGTCACGCGGTAGCCGGCCCCGTTGAGGACGGTGCCACGACACGCATGCGTGCATGTCGTGCGCGGAAGGGCACGGGGGTGCATCTCGATTTCGGTTGCACGAGCATCCCCGTGCACATGCTGCGTACCCCAGCCCGAGCCGCGGCATTTATGCTGCGCGGAGATCGACCGCGCGAGATGAATCTCGCGGCTCGGGCCGTTCGCGC
>CAZKCX010000407.1:0-6638 GCA_964550865.1 uncultured Planctomycetales bacterium | reverse complement strand
CGATCCTGGATGAACCTCACGCCCTGCGCCGGCGAACGGATACCCACGCAGGCGAAATGGCCATGCTACGGCGATGCGCGGTCGAGGCGGCGAGGCAACAACGACTCATGGGCAAGATGCCCATGCTACGTAGGACGGGCGTCCCGGCTTCGCCTCCGGCTACGCCGCGACCAGCCCGCCCGTGAGTTCGGAGCCGAAACAACGCTACGATCCTGGATGAACCTCACGCCCTGCGCCGGCCCCGCGCAAACAACAACCTCAGCACATCCGAGAATGCGATGAGGTCGGCTCCCGGCAGATAGCGGTTTGGTTGTTCGCAGCAAGGGCCGAAGCGGCCGGAAACCTAGCCGCGCTTGCGGCCCGGCTTTCGACGACCGGCGGAAAGCGGTCCGAGAAGATACAGCGCCACGAGCATGCCGGCCGGCAAGGGCGCACCGGCGGTGAGACACCCACCGGCGGGGGCAGGCGTGTTCTGCTGGCCCGACCCGGAGGATCCATTGCCGTCGCCCGCCGAGCCGTTGTTGCTTCCGTCGCCGGCGTTGTCGTCTCCGTTGGAACCGTTGCCGTTTCCATTGGAGCCGGTGCCGTCCCCGTCGCCGGCGCCGGAACCGTTGCCGGGATCGCCGGGATCACCCGGATCGCCCGGGTCACCGGGGTCGCCGGGATCACCGGGGTCGCCGGGGTCGCTGGGATCGCCCGGGTCACCGCTTGATGGGGTAAGCAGGAACGCCCGCGTCGAGCCGTTGTGCTCGCCGTAGCCGACGATCTGGCCGGAGTCGTTGATGTCCGTCGCGCTCGTCAGCTCCCAACCCGATTCGGCGGGGATCAGCGTGTTCATGTCCGTCATGGAGCCGCTTCGGTAGAGAAACGCATGGACGGTCCCGCCGCCGATGGAGGATTCGCCCACGATGGCCGCGGAGTTGTTGATCGCCACGGCACGGGCATAGGCTCCGCCGAGCGTGCCGAGATTCGTCATCGTGCCCGACTGCCACAAGAAAGCGGGGCCCGGATCCGACGGTCCTTCCCCCACACCGCCGACCACCTGATCGCTATCGTTGATCCCGTACGCGCGGATGTCCCAGGACGAATAGCCGGTGGGCGCGCCCAAGTTGGTCATCCCGCTCCCGTTGATCCAGAGAAAGGCGCGATCCGGCTGCCCGGCCGCCTCGCACCAGCCCACGATCTTGCCGACGACATTGATGGCCATCGCGAGGCTGTCCGAATAGCCCGGCAGGACGCCGATGTCGGTGAGGCTCCCGCCCGTTCGTAGGAAGGCGCGGACGGTCAGCGCGGGCGTCGTGGAGAAGCCCACGATCTGGCCGGACAGATTGATGTCCCGCGCGTGGCTCGTGAACCCCCCAAGCGTTCCGAGGTCGGTCATCGTCCCGGAGAGATAGACGAACGCGTGGGGGTTGGCACCACTGGCGGTATTGGCCGTGCCGACCACACTCCCGCCGTCGTCGATGGCATGGGCGTAGCTGTTCGCGCCGCCCAAGGTGCCGAGGTCCGTCATCGTCCCGGATTGCCACAAGAAGGCCCGTCGATTCGCGCCGGAGACCTCACCGACCCATCCGACGACCTGCCCACCGTCATTGATGCCCTGGGCCACCGAGGCCTGTCCTGTGTATCCTGGCAGGACGCCCAAGTCGGTCACGTTGTACTCGGCGGCCTGCAGCGAGGTCGCGGTTGCCGACGGGATCACGGCGGCGGCTAGAAGCACGCACATCTTCGCGCCTGCATTCATCATTCGTCCTCCACTCCAGCCATATCGCGAGCCCACTCGTCTGCGAGGGGGCGCGCGTAGCGCTTGCGACTCAGTCGTGAGACAGACCCGCCCGACCGAAGGGGGAGAGATGCGGAACGGGGATCGTCCAGGGGCTATGCTCGTATCTTGGTGTGGCACAATCCTGGGGTCCGACAGAGACCGGGCCACCGTTGCCGTCTCCTCGACCCACGGACCACGTGCCGCCAGGCGGTGCCACCACACGTAAGATTATACGCGCGCCTCGGGACAAGGCAAACTCCGGCATCGTTCAGACTCTCTTTCTCCGCGACGTGCCTCATCTCTCAGATTCCGCAACGGTCGTTCCCTTATGCCCGTCGCCATTGAGTTTGATGCGGGAGGACACGGCTGGTAGCATTCGTCCCTCGCGATTCTCGGGCCAGCTGCAGTACGGAACCGAGGCCGGCGGCACGGCGTATGCGTGATAATGCATCGTATATGATGGGAATTCCGTCGCCGTGGTGGTGGGGGACGCTTCAGCGCCCGGTACCCCTGGGACGAGGTCTGGGCGGGGGACCGATTGGTCCGACCGTCCTGTGGTGGCCCATCGCGATCATCCGATCATCGTAGGAGGCCCGCCGATGCAGACGCTCAGAGTCGGTATGCTTGGCTACGGGTTCATGGGCAAGACGCATACGTATGCCTATCACACCATCCCTTTCTACTACGATCCGCTGTCGTTCCAATCCGAGCTACGGGTCGTCTGCCGGCGCACGGAAGAGAAGGCCCGCGCGGCCGCAGGGCAGGGCGGGTACGACCGCTGGACCACCGATTGGCGCGAGGTGGTCGATGCCGACGACGTCGACGTGGTCCATATCTGCACGCCCAACGACCTGCACCGCGATCCGCTCGCGGCCGCCATCGAGTCCGGCAAGCACATCTACTGCGAGAAGCCCCTCACCGGCAGCCTCGCCGATGCCGAAGCGATCGCCAAGATCCTGCCGGGCTATTCGGGGAAGGGCCAGATGGTCCATCAGAATCGGTTCTTCCCCGCGACGCTCAAGGCCCGCGAGCTCGCCGAGCACGGCTTCCTCGGTCCGATCACGCACTTCCGCGGCCTTTACCTGCACGGCGGCAGCGTCGACCCGGCCAAACCGCTGAACTGGAAGAGCCGTGGCGTTGCGGGTGGTGGGGTGATTCGCGACCTCGGTCCGCACATCCTCGACCTGCTGGAGTTGCTCGTCGGCCCGATCACAAGCCTATGCGCGACGAGCCGCATCTGGTCGCCTGAGCGGCCGGATCCAAACGATCCCGGCCGAACGGTCGCGATTGACGTCGAGGATGCCGCGGCGCTGCTGGTTCGGACCGCCGACGGGGCGTTCGGGTCCGTAGAGGTCAGCAAGATCGCCACGGGCACCGACGACGAGCTGCGCTTCGAGATCCACGGCCGAGACGGCGCGATGCGGTTCGACCTCATGCAGCCGAACTACCTCGAGATCTACGACGCCCGCGCGGCCGACGGCGACCTGGGCGGCAATGCCGGCTGGCAGCGGATCGCCTGCGTCCAGAAGTACCCCCAGCCGAGCGGGAGCTTTCCGAGCGGGAAGGCCTCGATCGGATGGCTTCGGGCCCACGTCCACTGCCTCTACAGCTTCCTGTCCTCAATCGCCGACGATACCGAGCCGAGCCCGTCCCTGGCCGATGGCGTGCGGATGCAGCGGATCCTCGAGACGGCGATCCAGTCGGCGAAGCGCAACGCATGGGTGGGGCTATCGGAGTCCAATGGCGAGACGGGCGCATAGCGTGCGCCCGGTGCATCCTCGGGACGATCACAGATACTTCGCCGGGAACTTCCACGGGTCTCGATACTGCGGCGTGCACAGCTTCTGGGCCTCGGCGTCGCCGACGATCTTCTCCGTCTTCGGGTCGAAGTTGATCGTGCGGCCCAGCTGCATGGAGATCAGCGAGAGGCAGTTGGCCACGTCGATCTTGTAGTGATATCCCACGTGGCAGAGGGGCTTGTTCCGTGTGCGAATCCCCTCCAACCACTCCCGCGCATGCCCCAGCGAAGGGGGGATGGACTCCGGCGGCGGCGAGGGGTCCTCGAGACGATCTCCCTCGGGGACCACCTTGTAGACCGCGTAGTTCGCCCACAGCGTCCCGTTGAGCCCGTGGAAGTAGACCCCCAGCTTCCGGCCGAAGCCGTCGTACGGCAGGTCCCAGCCATACGTGTTGAGCAGCGTGCACATCCAGGTCATTCGCAGGCCCGGATAGGTGAAGAGGACCTCATGGGTGTCGTACGCGTCGCCCGCGTCCTGAACGTAAAACCGCCCACCATACGATTGCACCTGCGTGGGGTGGTCGAGCTCCAGCGCCCAATACGGCAGGTCGAGGATGTGCGGTGAGATGCCCGGCGTGGCGCCCCCACTGTAGTCCATGAAGGAGGCGTGGATGTGGGCGCCTTCGATCAGCAGCGGATTGAAGCGACGCTTCGGCGCGGGACCACACCACATGTCCCAGTCGAGCCCGGCCGGCGGGTCGCAGTCGGGTTTGTTGCCGATGCCGTCGAGTCCGAGATTCCAGGAGAAGAAGTTCCGCACGACCGAGATGGGCCCCAGCTTGCCCGAGCGAACATACTCGACCACGCGTCGGTAGGTGGGCAGGGCGTGGATCTGCGTGCCGACCTGCGTGATCCGGTCGTGCTTCTCGACGGCGCGGTGGATGGCCAGGCTTTCGTTGAGGTACATCGACATCGGCTTCTCGAGATAGAAGTCCTTGCCGGCCTCACAGGCATCGATGGCCTGCAGGCAGTGCCAGTGGGGGAGAGTGGCGATGACGACGGCGTCCACATCCTTCCGCGCGAGGACCTCACGGTAGTCGCGATACGGTTTGGGCTTGCCCCCGCAGACCGCCATCGCCTTCTCGAGCGCCTTGGCGTAGACATCGCACAAGGCAACGACCTCTACGCCGGGGATCTCGAGGAAGTCCTTGAGAAGGTCCAGCCCTCGTAGGCCCACACCGATGAAGCCCACCCGGATCTTCTCATTCTCCTTGTATGCACCGGCGGCGGCGAGCGTGCTTGCAGTCACCATGTTGTCAAACGGCATGTGTATCGCTCCGTGTGTAGGTCCTGCAGTCCCACGGGTCGTAGCTTCGCTACCTGTCGAAACACTCTTGCAGGTAGCGTAGCCAATGCGACCGTCTACAGATACTGCGACGGGAACTTCCACGGGTCGCGATAGACCGGGATCGAGGCCTTCTCCGCTTCCGGATCGCCGACGATCTTGAGCGTCTGCGGATCGAGCTTGATCTCCCGCTCGAGCTTCATCGCCAGCACCGACGTGTTCGAGCAGATATCGACCACCTTGTGGTAGCCGACGTGGCAGAGCGGCTGCGTTCGCGTCTTGATCCCGTCAAGCCACTCCCGGTGGTGGCCTTTGCTCTTGGCGATCGTCTGCGGCGGCGGCTCGGTATCCTTGCCTTCCTTGTTCACCGTCTTGATGGCCTCGCCTTCGGGTCGGACCTTGAACCAGCCGTAGTCGGCGAGGACCGTGCCGTTGACGCCCTGGAAGTAGATGCCGCGCCGGCGCGCCGGTTTGCCGTGGCCGAAGTCGAAGCCGTAGCTGTTCACGAGCGGGCTCGACCACGTCATGATGAACTTCGGCCAACGCCACAGGACCTCGTGGTTGTCGTAGGCGTCACCGCAGTCCTTGATGACGAACCGTCCGCCCGTCGCGCTGACGCTTTCCGGGCAGCCCAGCTCGAGGGACCAGATCGGCAGGTCGATGATGTGCGGCGCCATGCCGGGCGTCCAGCCGCCGCTGTAGTCCATCCACGAACAGTGATAGAAGCTGCTCTTGGCGAGCGTCTCGTTGTACTTGCTCTTGGGACCCGGCCCGAGCCACATCTCCCAGTCCATGTCGGGCGGCGGCGCGGTGTACGGTGCGTCGCCGACGCCTTCGGGGCCCTGATTCTGCACGTGGAAGGTCCTCGCGAGGCTGATCGGCCCGAGCTTGCCCGAGCGAATGTACTCCACGACCCGCCGGTAGTTGTCGGTCGCGTGGATCTGCGTGCCGATCTGCGTGATCCGCTTGTGCGTCTCCACCGCGTTGGCCAGGGCGCGCGTCTCGGCGGGATAGAGCGTCATGGGCTTCTCGAGGTAGAAGTCCTTGCCGGCCTCCGCGGCCATGATGCCCATCAGGCAGTGCCAGTGGGGCGGGGGCGCCATCGTCACCGCGTCGATGTCCTTTCGCGCGAGGATCTCGCGGAAGTCGCGGTACGGCTTGCCCGGGTGCGGGCTGGGTTTGCCGTCCTTGCCGGGCTTGGTCACGTGCTTGACGGCCGCATCCAGCCGGGGCTTGTACACGTCGCACAACGCGGAGATGACGACGTCCCTCTCGCGCATGCATTGCTTGACCGAGTACATGCCCTGACCGTTCAGGCCGATGCAGCCGATGCTGATCTTGGAGTTCGCCCCGGGACGGCCCTGGCCGCCGAGGGCGCCGGACGTGATGACGTACGGTGCGGCGAAACCGATCGCGCTTGCGCCGGCCGCCTGGCCGAGAAACGCGCGACGCGTGGGATGGTCTGACGTGGACATGGGTCGCCTCCTTGTGGTCTTTGCAGCGTTGGATGGATCAATTGCTGGACGGCATTATCCGCGAAGCCGCGGCGCAAATCCACCGGCCCGACCTTCCGCGAGCGGCGACCAACCCCAGGCCGAAACAACGGTCTTCCTTCTAAAGGCATAAGTCTTCGATAGACAAACCCGCAAGCCTCGGCGACGAATGCCTGAACGGATGGAGGGACCCATTGGATGTGGCCCAGCCGCCCTCGGCTGGGGGGGCTTGACACTCACGGCATTGGATGTGGCCCAGCCGCCCTCGGCTGGGGGGGCTTGACACTCACGGCATTG
>CAZKCX010000406.1:0-6640 GCA_964550865.1 uncultured Planctomycetales bacterium | reverse complement strand
GGGTGGCCCATGGCTTTAGCCGTGGGGGACGCGAATTGGCTGCCAATTCATGTTCCCCACCTCCGAAGAGGTGGGCCACCCACCCGCTGGACGCCCATCGAATGAGTTGCGACACAACACTAGCAGGGAAAGACGAACCGATTCCGAAATCCTCGCGCCCTGTGGGGCGGATCGGAAGGCCCCGGGAGCTTCGGACCGGGCTGGGCCGTGGGCGTACGTGACCGATGTCGAACGGGGAACCATCCAACCAACCTGGCCGGTCTGGGGCTGAGGGCCGATCGCACGGAGAGAGGCTCAGCGCGCGTACGTGGCTGAAGACCGGGCTCCGCGTCGGGCTCATCGCCGGTGTGGTCGTGGGGCTCGCAGATGCCCTGATCGTCGAGAAGGGCCAGCTCGGCTTGATGACGATCGGGCTTTGCCTGTGGAACCTCAGCTTCTCGGCGATCACGCACGGCGTCTTCGCCGTAACCGTCTGTGTTGCCGCTTGCCTGTTCGGAGGGGCATTCGCGCGATTCCTCCCGTTCGCACGGCGTTGGCTCCGGCCGGGGCCGCTGGCCGGAGCCGCCTTCCTTGTTGCCGAAGTCATCATGCTCGGGTGGATCGTGGTGGCCCTTCGACGGTGGGAGTTTCCGCGTACCCCCGCGGGCATTGCTGCGACGGTGGGAATGTGGCTTGTCGCTACCATGCTCCTGGCGAGGCTGTTCGCCTGGCTGCGTCGGACCTGGGTGGGAAGAGGGGCCGCCGGGCTGTCGCGGGTCCTGATCTGGCCCGCCGCGCTGGCGCTGCTGATGGCCTTGGGCATGCAGCTCTGGGCTCGTCCGCAAGTCCAAACCGGGGACCCGAACGGGCTGTACGCGACGTCAACGCCGACGTCGCGCCCGCGGGACAGACGTCCGGACGTCGTCTTCATCGTCCTGGATACCCTTCGGGTCGATCGGCTGGGCTGCTACGGCTACACCCGAGACACCAGCCCGCACATCGATGCCTTTGCCAAGGGGGCTACGGTTTACACGTGGGCCATCTCGCCGGCGCCGTGGACGGTTCCCTCGCACGCCTCCATGTTTACCGGTCTGTATCCGTCGCAACATGGCACCAAGATCGGGTGGCTGGCCGAGCGATTCGTGACACTGGCCGAGGCGCTTCGCGACCAGGGCTACCAGACGATGGGCCTGTCCAACAACGCCATCGTCTCACACGTGACCAAGCTCGATCAGGGCTTCGAGCAGTTCATCGAACCGGTCCGTCTGCTATACAACAAGCGGTGCCTCGGCTATACGCTGGTACGGTACGGCATGGGGCGCGACGGCCCGTTGGGATCGTGGCTGGGGCGTTGGTATGCCTACAACGCCGGCGGCCACGTGACCGCTCCGCTGGCCGCTCGGTGGTTGGAGCGACGAGACCGTTCGCGACCGGTCTTCCTATTCGTGAACTACATGGAGACGCACGGGCCTTTCGAGCCCCCGGTCGACTATCGAAAGCGCTTCGTGCAGGCGGAGGACCTCAAACGATCGTACGAGATCGATCAGAGCCGGGCCGCGGTCTGGCTCTATTCCCTGGCGGGCAAGCCGGTCTATTCGTCGCGCGACCTGAAGATTCTCTCGGACCTGTACGACGCCCGCGTTCGCGAGGTCGACGACTGCTTCGCGGACCTCATGCGGACGCTGGCGCGCGAGATCGACCTCGAGAACGCCGTGATCATCGTGACCTCCGACCACGGTGAGAACCTCGGAGAGCACGGTCTGTTCGGCCATCATGCCCTGATCTACAATGAGCTGGTTCATGTGCCGCTCATCGTTCGGTGGCCGGGGATGAAGAGGCCGGCTCGCGTCGACTCGCTCGTGCAGACGAATGATCTGTTTCCGAGCATCCTGAACTGGACGGGGACGCCGGTTCGACAGACGGCGAAGCTCTTGGCCGCGCCGCTCGCGGACACCGTTGGCTCGACATCGAGAAGCGCCTCGCGATACGGGATCGCCGAGCGCTTGCATTGGCCCAAGTCCGAGGCGAAGGGCGTTCAAGCGATGCTCCCGACGTTCGACCCGAACGATTGGAATGCGACGTACCGCGCGATCTTCGACCGCAGGAGGAAGTTGATCGTGGGCACCTCGGGCAGCCTGGAGCTCTACGATCTTGCGAACGATCCGGGCGAGCACCTCAATCTTGCACGGACGGAAGGGGAAACGGTCGGTCGGATGATGCGTCAGATGCAGCAGTGGCTGGGCTCGTTCGAGGGCTTCGACCCGAGCCGGTCCTCGGTTACGGACGACCCGGCCCTCAAACAGGAACGTCTCCAACGGCTGCGCGATCTGGGGTATGTGCAATGACGTCTCGGCCCCGCGGGCACTTCACGCCGGCCGGCGGTCTCGTGCGTCTTGGGACGACGACGGCCGGCCGGAATGCGACCTCGGAGCACCGAGGCAGACATGCGTAGCCGCGCGGACTCAGCATCTTGCGGGACGATCGGGCGCGAAGGTCTCTGCCTTCTCGCGTTGTTCGTCATGGTGGCCGTTCTCTTCGGCCCCCTGCTCGCCACCGGACGGGTCCCTTTGTTGGCGGACCTCCTGCACTTGTTCTACCCGGGCTACGTCTTCTTTCGAGAGAGCCTCAGAGACGGCGTGCTGCCCTTGTGGAATCCGTACACGGGGTGCGGCGAGCCGTTCCTGGCCGACATCGAGCGCGGCGTCTTCTACCCTCCGAACCTCATCTACCTCCTGATGCCGGTCCGATTGGGGATCGTGGCCTCGGTGGCCTTTCACGTGCTCCTGGCGGGCGCGGGCGCCTACGGGCTTTGCCGGGCGTGGCGCCTGTCGCGCTTCGCCTCGTTGCTGGCCGGGATGACCTACGCCTTCAACGCGTACACGATCACCAAGATTCAGTTCCCGACCGAGCTGGCCGGAGCGGCGTGGTTCCCTCTCGTCTTGGGCACGTATGTCCTGTGGCTCCGGCGGCGGAATCGCCGATTCCTGTTGCTGGTGAGTGGCGCTCTCTGCCTTCAATTCCTGGCGGGGTTCCCGGAGATCGTGGCGTTCACGGTCGTCGCCCTCGGGATGTACGCCCTCTTCGTGGGCGTCCGCGAAGCCCGTCTGCAGGGGCGATGGAGGGCTTTGTTCGAGCCGCTGTTTGCTTTGGCTGTCGCGGGTGCTCTGGCCTTGTTGCTCTCCATGGTTCAGTTCTTGCCGACGTGGGAGGCACTCCAGGTCTCTCGACGGGCACAGGAGATGGACCCTCGCCTCCACCGCATGTCGCTCCACCCGCTGGCGGTGTTCTCGCTCTTGGTGCCGTCGGTCTATGGTATCGAAGGCGCGCCGGGCACGTATTGGGCACCCTCGTGCCACGCCTACGCCACCGGGGCGTTTTACGTAGGCATCGTGCCGGTAGGCGTCTTTGTGCTGGTCGTCTTCGGGCGTATCTTCGGCCGCGGGGTCAGTCGCGAGGACGTCTCGCCCCTCGGTGGCGAGCTGCGCGTTCGAACGCCGTTCCTCCTCACGCTGTGCGTTTTGTTCTTCGTGTACTCGATGGGGCACTACACCCCTCTTTTCGGCGTCGTTCGTTCCCTTGTTCCGTTGCTGCGGCAGTTCGTTTCCCCACCGAAGAGCCTGCTCTGCGTGGTGTTGCCCCTGAGCTGCCTGGCGGGCATCGGACTGGACTGGCTTGCGCGGACGGCACCCCAAGACGCCGAGGCCAGGCGGAGGTGGCGACGGTTCTTCCTGCGATGGGGGGGCTGTCTGACCTTCGTCGGCATCGGGGTGGTCATGGCGGCGTGCATTGGGAACCGCGGTGCCCTGGGCGAGGAAATCCTTCGGCGCTACTTCAACCTCGGTTCGGTGCCGCCGCAGTTCGTGCAGAAGATCCCGTGGGACATCTTGCTGCGCGATTCCGTCAAGCTGCCGCTTGCCGGGCTGGTTGCGGTGCTCCTCATGCAGGCCTATCGGTTTCGCCCTCGCCTTCGCGCCGGGGTCGGGGCCTTGCTCGTGCTCCTGGGATTCAGCGACCTGTTGGTCACGAATCGGTACCTGTTGCACCCGGGGCCTGCGGCCGTCGTGGAGCCGCCTTCGGTATGTCTGGACCAGCTGCATCCGAAGGGTAGTCGGGTTCGCTTCCTTGGGTACGAGCACGTCTTGCAGCCGGAGGTACGTAGGATGATCTCGCTGCTGCCCGATCCGGAGCGGAGGGAGGTCCTCGTGCCCGGAACGAGGCTGCCGTCCACGGAGGCGGCGCACGTGCACCTGAACCGCCTTGCACGAGACATCCTCTACAGCGCTTGGCCGACGGTGGATAAGGCCTTCAATGCCTACTCCGCGAACAACTTCGTCTCAGGCGATGTCTGCTCGCTCTTGGACCTCATCCGCAGCGAAGGGTTTCCCGACGCGAAGAAGAAACGTCTCTTGCAGATGCTCAACTGTGATCGGATCATCCTTCCGCCGGAGTTGCGCGACACGTTTGTCACCGGCAAGGTGGGCTCCACCCATCTTGGGATCTTCGAGCCGCCGCTTCCTCGGGCGTACGTCGTAGGGCGCGTGGGGGTGCTTGAGGACCGAACGGCACTCATCAAGGCGCTGGCGTCCCTGCCCTTTGATCCGCGTCGAATCGCATTCGTGGATCGTGCCGCCGCCGCCGGCGAGAGGTTCGACGATCTCCAATCCAACGAGGTCGAGCACGTGGTCAACCGCTTCGAGTATGTGCCCAACGGCCTCGAGATCGACCTCCAGAGCGATGCGGCGGGAATGCTGATCATCACGGACGCATACTACCCCGGTTGGTCTGCGACGGTGAACGGCGCGGCGGTCCGAATCTTCAAGGTGAATGGCGGGCTCCGAGGCATTCGTATTGCAGGCGGGTCCAGCACCGTTAGGATGACCTATCGACCGGCATCCCTAAAGGTGGGGGCGGCCATCAGCCTACTGACCCTGCTTGCCGTGTTCATCTTGATCCTGGTGAATCCCACGGCGGCGTCAATTCGCGAAACGGAGAACAGGCAAGCGTCTGACGGGGAATGATCTGGGAGGTACTGCAAATGCCGAAGGGCTCGTGATGGCCAAGTTCCCACCGCACCGACGACGCGAGGTCATTCTGCTGCTCGTGCTGGCGGCGATGGTGCTGGTATTCTTTGCCCCCACGTTGCTGACGGGCCAAGTGTTGTCCCAGCACGACCTCTCCTTCTTGTTCTACCCCGGCTATGTGTACTATCAGGAGTATGTGTGCCAGGGCGCACTGCCCCTCTGGAATCCGTACTTGGCCTGCGGCGAACCCTTCCTGGCCGACATCGAGCGCGCGGTGTTCTACCCTCCCAACCTGATGTATGTGTTTCTCCCGACGAGCCTCGCGATCGTGGTCTCGGCGGCCTTCCATGTGTTGCTGGGCGGCGTGGGGACGTACGGGCTTTCGCGGACATGGGGTATCTCCCCCTTGAGCTCGCTATTGGCGGGCATGTCCTATGCCCTTAGCGGCTACACGCTGGGCAAGATCGCGTTCCCTTCCGAGTTGAATAGCGCGGCATGGTTTCCCGTGGTCTTGTGGGCGTATGCGGCGTGGGTCAAAGGCCGAACCCGGCGTCGGCTCCTCCTGACCGCGCTCGCGATTAGTAGTCAGTTTCTTGCCGGCTTTCCGGAGATCGTCACGTTCACCGTCGGATCGCTGCTTCTGTACGGCCTTGTGGCCGGCTGGTCTGATTATCGCAGGCTGCGAACCCCCCTGGGCTTGTTCCGGCCTCTCATCGGCCTGGCCGTGGCGGGTGTCGTGGCGTTGCTGCTCTCGATGGCGCAGCTCTTACCCACCTTCGAGGCGCTGGAGGCCTCAGCGAGGTCGCACGAAGCCGATCCTCGCCTCGATCGCTTTTCGTTGCATCCCTATGCCCTGTGTACACTGTTCGTGCGATCGGTGTACGGGCTGGGAGGCTCTCCGGGTTCCTACTGGGCTCCGACGTGCAGCGACTACGCGGTTGCCACCTTCTATCTTGGCATACCGCCCGTCGTGATTCTGGTCGCGGCGGCGATCCGATGGTTGACCCGAGCCCCCGGACGAAGCGCGAAGAAGCACCCCTCTGGGGAACAGATTGGGATGTGCGTGCCCTTTTTGTTCCTTCTCTTCATCTTCTTCTTCTTGTACGCGATGGGCAAGTATACGCCCTTCTATGGGTTGCTACGCGGCGCGATCCCTCTCCTCCAGCACTTCGTCTCGCCGCTGAAGTGCCTGCTGTGCGTCGTGCTGGCCCTGGCGTGCCTGGCCGCGATCGGGCTGGACACTCTCGCCCGCGAGAGTACCGTTCAGGAGGAACCGCGCGCGGGCTGGCGCCGGTTCTTGTTCCGTTGGGGCGCGTTTTGCCTCTTCGCGGCCGTCGGCGTATTCCTCCTCGTATGCCTGTATGATGACGGGCGGCTGGGGCAGGCCGTCCTAATACGCTTCTTCAATCTCGGCTCCGTGGAACCACGCTTCGCCCATCAGATTCCGTGGACAGCCCTGGCGGTCGACACCGTCAAGGCGGCGATCGTGGGGGTCCTTACGGCCGCGCTGCTCTCAGTCCATGCGTTCCGCGTTCGTGGGCGGAGCCTGGCCGCATGGGCGATCATCCTGGTGCTGTTCGGCGATCGGCTGACGGCAAACCACGAGCTCCTTTCGGACGACCCTGTCGATGTGCTGGAGC
>CAZKCX010000405.1:0-6641 GCA_964550865.1 uncultured Planctomycetales bacterium | reverse complement strand
CGGCGTCCATGCGCGGTTTGTCGAGGTAGGCCTTGGCGAAACGAACCTGATCCGCGCGCGTGCAGAAAACCGGAGAGATCGCCGCAAGCTGCGCGACGTCCTCGATCATCCGCCGGCCATGCGGATTCCTCCGCCAGGTGCGACGTCCCAGCCCCGCATCCAGGAAATAAAACTCGCAGTTCTCCTCCCCCAACATGCGGATCAAGACGTTTCGCCAGTAGAGGTCCCCGTGGACGAATCGTCTTTCGTGCATGTGACGAATCTGTCGCGCCAAGACCGTCAGGACCTCCCGGCGCCGGCGAAACGCCGCGCGAGAGTGGTTGTCGGATGCTTGCCTCTGGGCGAAGGTCGCCAGGGACATCGATCCCGGAACCGCCTCGGTGATCAAGAAGCAATGACGAAGGAAATGCAAGGCCCGTCGCTCACCGTAGGCCACCGGCTTGACGGCCTGAATGCCGAGGCGTCGCATGGCCTGAAGGACGCGGAACTCCGAGCGAACGCGGCTCCTGCCGAAGAACGTCCCGCGAAACATCCCTTTGACGCGGTTCCCCCAGCGAGGGTAGTGGTACCGCTTGATGAAGACGCTCGCTCCGTCCGGCAGGAAGACCTCAATGGTATCCGTCGATCGACTCCACGCCGCGAGTCGATCGCCCACGCAACGCAGAACCGGTTGGACGGCGTTGAGGCCGGCCTTCGCCATCGTCTCCGCGTACGCGGGATCGATGTGCATGTGGTCCTGATCCATGCCGCCCACGTTCCTAACGTCCCTTCGCGTGAATGCGATCCCACAGCGCCGTGGTCGAGTGGTTCTTCGGATCCCCCACCACCGCGAGCCGAATCCCCAGTCGCCGCAGCGTGGGGGCCTCCGGGAGGTTCTCCATGGAGTAGTCCGTGCCCTTGGCGTGCACATCGGGTCGCACCAGCTCGATCAGCCGATCAACGGTCGGCTCGTCGAACGACGTCACGTAATCGACGCAGCCGACGGCGGCCACGATCTCCATTCGTTCGGCAAGCGGAAAGTGTGGACGATCCGGCCCCTTGTTCTCGCGGACCGACGCGTCGCTGTTGACGGGCACGAGCAAGACGTCGCCCTCTGCCGCCGCCCCCCGCAGATACCGCACATGGCCCACATGAAACAGATCGAATCCGCCGTTGGCCAGCACGACGGTCTTGCCCGCGCGCTTCTCCGCCGCGATCGCCTCGGCAAGCTGCCGATGATCCTGGATGATGACCGCCGGCGATGCATTCATCGTGGTGGCTCCCCGCACGCAGGGGCGGCTTCCGCGCCGTCAATGGCCCGCGCGAGCTCCTCGATCGTCGTCGTGGCGGCCCCCTCCTTCATGACCACCACGCCGGCGGCATGGTTGCTCAGCTGCGCGGCGACAAGGCGGCTCAGCCCCACGGCCATCGCCGTGGTGAAGATGGCCGCCACCGTATCCCCCGCGCCGGTGAGGTCCACGATCTCGTCCGTGCCGACGGCGGGCAGATGGTGGTCCTTCCCACCCCGTTCGTGCAGCAACATGCCCTGATTGCCCAACGTAATCAGCACGGCCTCGACGTCCAATCGCTCGCTGAGCTCGCGCGCCGCCGACCGCATCTCCTCGAGGCTCGATCCGGTAATGGAGGTCGCGGCGATGGCCTCCTCCTCGTTCGGCTTGATCACCGTCACGCCGGAGAAGCCCAGCGTATCGAAGCGGCTGTCGGCCAGAACGGGCTTGCCCTTCGCCACGGCTCGCAAGAGGCCCTTCAGCTCGGCATCGAAGCTCTGATACCCGTAGTCGCTGGCGATCCAGGCGTCGACGTGATCGTCCAACGTCCGTACGCGCTCGACGAACTCGCGCCGGACTTCGGCGGCGGGCGGGCCGCACGGCTCGTGATCCAACCGCACGAGCTGCTGGCGAATCGTGTGTCGCGCCCCGGCGAGCATCCGTGTCTTGGTCGTGGTCGACCGGCCTGCACAACGAACGATGCCCTCGACGCGAACGCCCTTGCCCTCCAGTGCGGCGGTGAGATCCCGGCCCGCGTCGTCGTCGCCCGCGAGCCCGACCATCACCGCCTCGGCTCCGACGGCGGCGATGTTCAGCGCGACATTGGCGGCCCCGCCGGGCACGAGCCACTGCTTCTCGAAGCGCACGACGGGAACCGGCGCCTCGCGGCTGATGCGTTCGGTCAGGCCGGAGATGTAGACGTCGGCGACGAGGTCGCCGACCACGCCGACACGAGCGCCGGCCAGTCGGGACACGTGCTCGGATCGTAGCGCGCCTGGCGAATGGGTCATGGCCCGACGGGCTCCTCGCTGCGACGGTTCGCCTGTTCCCGGAGCAGCTCGGCGCAGGCGTCGAAGACCTCATCCGCGGTGACGCGGGTCATGCAACGATGGTCGGTCGTGCAGCGACGCTCCATGCACGGGCCGCAGTCGACCTCGGCCATGAGGTGCCGCTCGTGGGGGTAGTCCGTTTCGGTCCACACGGGGTCGGTCGGCCCGAACACCGTGACGACCGGCACGCCGAAGGCGATCCCGAAATGTCGCGGCCCGGTGTCGTTGGTCAGCAGGAGGTCGGCGCGTCGGATCAAGGCCTTGAGGTGGCGCAGCGGCAGGATCGGGTCGTCCAGAAAGACGGCCGGCCGCGTCATGTCGTGTCGGATGGCCTCGATGATCTCCAGCTCCTTCGGTCCGCACGGCACGACGATCTGCGCGTCACGCTCGGCGACCAGACGGTCGGCCACGGCGGCGAAGCGCTCCGGCGGCCAGCACTTCGCCGAGCCAAACGCCGCCCCCGAGTTCACCACCACCAAGGGCCGGTCCCGGCGAATCCCGTGCTGCGCGAAGAGCTGATCGATGGCCGTCTCGTCCGCGGGCTCGGTGAACAGCTCGATGTTGCTCAGGTCGGGTCTGCACCCGAGGTAGTCGGCCACCGCGCCGTAGTACCGGAGCATGCTGACGGGCACGAACTTGCCCTTGACGCGATGGGCGACCAGACGATCGGTGAGCAGCACGCCGCGGCCGTCCCGGTCGTACCCGATCCGACGCTTCGCGCCGATCAGCGTGGCCAGAATGGCCGATCGCATCGAATTCGTCAGGAGGACAACCCAATCGAACTTGCTGCGACGCAGGTCCGCAACGAGGCCCAGGAAGCTTCGCTTGCGATCCTCGCGGTTCTTGCCCCCTCGCCAGTAGATCCGCTCGTCTGCCCAGTCGCTGCCGGCCAGCAGGTCGCGAACGTACGGCTTGAGCAGGAAGGTAATGTGGGCTTCGGGATACCCCTCACGAAGGGCGCGGAGCGCCGGCGTGGCCAGAACGACATCGCCGACCCAATTCGGGAGCGTAATCAAGATCCGCTCGGGTCGATCCCATTGCATTTGCTTGTCAGAGCCTTTCATGGCCCCATTCTAGCGCCCGCTCGCAGGACTGACAAGAACGGCGGGCGGTGGCTGCCGAGCAGGAGTGGAACGTGAGAACCGCCGCCCCCTATCCCATCTTCCGCATGATGCCGATGACCTTGCCGACGATCTCGACGCTCGTATCCTTCGGATCCGTCACGATGTCGGCGTAGTCCGAGTTCTCCGCTCGGAGGACGATCTTCCCGTCCTCGCCGAGAAACCGCTTGAGCGTGGCGTCACCGTCGATCAGGACGACCGCGATCTCGCCGTGATCGACCTCCGGCTGGTGACGGACGACGGCGATGTCGCCGTCGTGGATACCCACGCCCGTCATGCTGTCCCCCCGAACCCGCAAGGCGAAAACGTCCTCCCCCCGAAAGAGGTCTCGGTCGAGCGTGATGTACCCCTCGAGATTCTCCAGCGCCGTGATGGGCCGGCCGGCGGCGACGGCCCCGATCAACGGCGCGCGCAGCCGCTTCTCGTCATTCCCCCTCGACGCCGCCGGGACGATGATCCCACGCGCCCGTCCCTTCAGCAGGCGGACATAGCCCTTCTTCTCGATGAGCTTCAGGTGCTGGGCGGCCGCATTCGGCGAGGCGAAACCGAAATGCTCCGCGATCTCGCGGATCGTCGGGATGGCCCCGAGTCGCCGCTGGCAGTTCATGACGAACGTAAGGACCTCGCCCTGTCGCTTTGTCAAAGCCTGCACGGAATCGCTCCTCTCGTGGCGGGGGAAACCTGTCCACCGGTCTCAACCGGAAATCAGGCACGACCAGCAAACCGTTACACCAAAGTATACTGTACATAAGAACAGTATCAAGCGTGACGCGGCGTTTGCGCTGGTCAGGCGCATGACACGTTGGGCGTGCAGGCCCGAAAGGCCTGTCCTTTCGACGATGGCATCCCCTTTTGTCATGCAACCCCAATGGGTGCCCTCACGGCCTCCGAGCGAATCTGGCATCGTGATCGTCTATAATGCAGCGCCGTGCTGTCTCATGACGCGTGCCCACTCCACCGCGGCAAATGAGGTGACCCCTATGCGACGGACACCGCGGATAAGTCCTCTAGCCGTTTCTCCCTGGCTCCCTGCTGTCACGATCGCGTGTGCGGCCTCCCTGCTCGTCGGCTGCGGCAGCGGTGCGGCCTTTCGCCTGCCGGACCCGCGAGTTCGATACGTGGCCTTCGGCGATTCCACGACGGCCGGCCCGGCCGAAAGGGACTATGGCGACTTCCTGATCGAGCTACTTGGGATCGATGCGACGGCCTTCGCCATCGAGGGAGAGAGCGAGGAACGCATCGACGACGGGGTACAGCGGCTCCGAGGACTGATCGCCGGGGGGATCTACCCGAATGCGAACACGCTGCTGTTCTGGGAAGGGGCCAAGGATCTGATGGACTTCATCAAGGATCGCGATCCCCTCTTGCTGCGCGATCCGAACGACGAAAACTACCCGTTCACGCAGCAGCTCGAGGCAAAGCTGGATCAGATCCAGGACTCGCTCGAGACCGCCATCCGCACCGCCAAGGAGGCGGGCCTGGACGTCTACGTGGCCACGTACTTCTTCCTGCCGCGTGGGAGCCTGAACTGCGATCCGCTGGTCTTGGACGTCCTGCTGCCGGGAGAAGCCGATCGGGCCAACGTCTACGTGGCGCGCCTGAACGAACGCATCCGCCAGGGCGCCGCCAACGAGGGGGCGACCGTGGTCGACGTCGCGGCCTTGGATGACGTGCTGCGCGACACACCCCTAAACTACCACGACTGCACGCATCTCAGCGCGAGCGGCAATGCGATCGTGGCCGAGGCCTTCGGCCAAGCCATCCGGGGCGAATAGCTCCCACCCCACCGCGCGACGAACAACCTTACATGCTCGATGCCCCGGCACAGCAGGGCCGGCCGCCGGTGCCCGATCGATCGCGCACCCCCGGCGAGTTTGCTGTAGACTACCTCTCCGCACACTGCATCAAACGGAGGTCGCCGATGGTTCGCACACGATGGCTCGCGGTATCGGTTTGCCTGCTCGGCGTTGCGCAAACCCAGGCCCAGGATACGAAGATTGAGAAGATGACGCTGGAACAGGCCAGGGCCAGGTTGCCCGAGCGCCCTCTCCCGGATTTCTGGATCGGGCACGTGCAGGATCTGCCGGCGCGATGGAAGCGGCTGAAGCGAGGCCACGTCCGGATCATCGCGCATTCACCCGGCGGCCGGCCCATCCACCTTATTACCTATGGCGCAAAGGAACGTGTCTCGCATGAGGCCAACTTCAACTCCGCAATCGGGGCCCGCGAGCCGAAGGCGTATATGGATAAGGCCTCTCGCGCCCGGCCGGTGGTCTTCTTCGTCGGCCCTGTGCACGGGCAAGAGGTGGAGAGCCTCACCGGCCTGGTGAACCTCATCCAAATCATGGAAACGGGCAAGGATCTGCGAGGCAAACCACACCCCGAGCTTCGTTCGCTGGGCGAGAAATGCAGGCTGTTGATCGTGCCCGCGGGCAATCCGGACGGCATCGCCCGCTATGAGCCGCGGGCCGCCAAGGACCTGGCGAAGGAAGACGCCAGCTTCTGGTCGATGGGCACGTGGAAGGACGATACCATCGTCTATTGGCCCAAGTCCAAGGCCAAGCACCCTCGAACGCCCGCCAACAGCGGCTACGTCGGTTCCTATTTCAACGACGCCGGCGTCAATCCGATGCACGACGAGTTCTTTCACCCGATGAGCACGGAGGCGCCGGCCATCCTCAAGGTCGCCATGGAGGAGGGTCCGGATCTTGCCGTGTCGATGCACAGCCACAGCAATCCCCCGGCCGTTCTCCGTCCTTCGTATGTGCCGCTGGAGATCCAAGGGCAAGCCCGCGAGTTCGCGCTGGTCTTCTACGCCATGTTGGAGGAGCGGGGCTTCCAACACGCCAAGCCCTTCACGCCCGGCGCGGAGAAGGGAACGCGTCCCGCGCCCTTCAACCTGACCAGCGCGCTCTATCACCTCAGCGGGGCGGTCGCGTTCACGCTCGAATGCCCCCACGGCCACGACCACAAGGGCGCGTACACGGTAACGCTCGAGGAGATCCTCGACATCCAGCTCACCTTCTGTGAAGCGATGCTGCGATACGGGCTGAAGATCAAAGCGCAGTAGCATCCCGCTCGAAGCCCAGCCCACGAGAAGGTCGTGCGGACTCTCCCGTGGCGGCTCCGGCTTGCGTGGATCGAGACAAGCGTATCTGGTCCGGTGGGCTCTTGCACAGACTCGACAAGGACAAGAACATCCC
>CAZKCX010000404.1:0-6667 GCA_964550865.1 uncultured Planctomycetales bacterium | reverse complement strand
GGATCAAAGAGGAGGTCCGCGGCCAACGGCGGTAGCCTGTGCGGTGCCGTGATGTCGCGTCCGCCGCGCGCGAAGACGGAGTGGAGCCATGAGCGACGTCGTTCTGGAAACCAAGATCCCCGATCTGCCCGTTCGTCGCGGCAAGGTGCGCGATATCTACGATCTCGGGGAGAAGCTGGCCGTCGTCGCCAGCGACCGGATCAGCGTCTTCGACGTGATCCTGCCGACGGGCATCCCGCAGAAGGGCAAGGTCCTCACACAGATCAGCGCGTTCTGGTTCGAATGGCTCAGCGATCGCGTCAAGCACCATCTCGAGACGCTCGTCATGTCGGCCGACGACCTCCCCGAGCCGCTTCGAGCCCACGCGGAGACGCTCATCGGCCGGACGATCCTCGTGCCCAAGGCCGAGGTCGTTCCCGTCGAATGCGTGGTGCGGGGCTACCTGGCCGGCTCGGGTTGGAAGGATTACCAGAAGACGGGGGCGGTCTGCGGCATCATGTTGCCGACGGGGCTGCGGCAGTGCGACAAGCTGCCGGAGCCGATCTTCACGCCGGCCACCAAGGCCGAAAGCGGCCACGACGAGAACATCAGCTTCGAGGAAGCGGCCACGCGCTGCCCCGACGGCGTGATGGAGGAGCTGCGAAAGCGCTCGCTGGATATCTACAAGACGGCGTCCGACTATGCCCGCGAGCACGGGGTGATCATCGCCGACACCAAATTCGAATGGGGCCGCGTAGGCGACGAATACCTGCTCATCGACGAGGTGCTTACGCCGGACAGCTCCCGCTTCTGGCCGGCGGACCAGTATGAGCCCGGACGCGACCAGGACAGCTTCGACAAGCAGCCCGTTCGGGATTACACCGAGCGCACGGGATGGGACAAGACGCCGCCGGGGCCCGAGCTTCCGCCGGAGGTCGTTCAGCGCACGACCGAACGATATATCGAGGCGTATGAGCGGCTGAGCGGCCGGACGTTTTCCAGGTAGACCCTTCGCAGCCACCACCGCGCTCGTCGCGGACCGGCAAGCCGATTATGCTCCGCTATCGAAAAGCCCTGCTGGCTTTGATCATCTTGCTGGGGGGCGGGTCGTTCTACTACACCCTCGGCTACGCCGTCTACCTGCACAGCGGATCCTATCATCGTTCGCGCGAGCGCGAGCTTTCGCGGTTCCTTCAGCTGCCGGTCGCCATCGGGGATGTGCTCCCCCAGAGCGCGACGCAAGCGGACTTCCTCGACATTCACGTCTGGTTGCCCGGCAAGCGGGCGAAGGTCTTCCACTGCGATCGGGCCGAGATGCATTGGCTGCCGGGCGAGGGCGAGCCGTTCAACCTCGTGCTTCGCGACGGGGCGCTCACCATCGACGATGACCGGTGGAGCGAGGACGACTACCGGACCGTTCTTCGCTCCGGCTTGGCCCACGACTTCGCCACCTTGCAGCTGCGGTGGGTCGACCTCTTCAACATGGACCTCCTATGGCAGAAGGAACGGATGACACTCGCCGTGCGAGACGCCACGGGCCGCGTTCAGTTCGACTCACCAGACGAGGGCCGCATCAGCGTCGTGAGCCACACGCTGAACGAGACGACCACCTCCGAGCCGATCAACGTCGTCGCGCGATTTCGGCCGTCGCGCGACCTCGTCGTTCATGAGGTCGTGCTGCGCGTTCCCAAGCTTTCCGTCGGCGCGCTCGGGTTGGAATCTCTGCTCGAAATCCCGAAGGCCCGGGGCGAGTTCGAAGGCCGTCTTCAGTACACGGAGCGCGAGGAGAAGCCCCACGTCGTGCTCGAGGGGCGAGCGACCGGGCTGCATCTGGAAGACTGGACGGTCCGGTCGCCGACGGGCATCGTGCACGGAATGATCGACGTCCAGATCGATCGCGCCGAGCTGAACACCAAGTCGCTGCTCAGCGCCACGTTCAGCGGCCAGGCGCGAGGACTTCGTCTGGAAGAACTGAGTCGCATCGCTGCCGTCCCCCCCATTCAGGGCAGAGCCAGCTTCGAGGTGCTCCATGCGGAGGTGGCCGACCAACGACTCGTCCGTGCGAGCCTTTGCGGAGAGGTCGCCGATGCCTCGCTCGATCCGTTCACGGCCCTGATCGGGCCGGGGAAGATCAGCGGAACCCTCCGGCTCAAGGTGAACGGCCTGCATATCGTCGGGGAGGACGTGGTCTCGGCCGATATCGACGTCGAGGTGGTGCCTCCCGAGGACCAGCCCGGGACGATCGATACCGACCTGATCATCGCGGCCTCGGAGAAGGTCATGGGGATCGAGCTTTCGTCCCTCATCAGCGCGACGCTCAAGCGGCTGGACAAGGTCACGTACACCCGGTTCGCGCTCAAGCTCCTCGTCGATGAGGGGCAGCTTCGCATCCTCGGGACGCATGGTGCGGGTCGACGATCGATCCTGACCGTCCAGGTCTTCGGCACAGAACTCGCCATCCTTACCCAGCCTCGTCGGCCGATCGAGCTGGCGCCGATCCTCACGAAACTCCGCGAGGCCGGGCAGAAGAAAATGCAGGAGCTGATCGAGCGGTATCGCCCCACGACGGCCCCGGCCGGGCTGGAAATGTAGAAGTCACCGAATTAATCATATATGGATACTATAGAATTGGATATGCGTACGGTTTGTTGTATAGCGCTACATCTATAGTACAGTGCAAGATTATCGAGGGCTGCAGTGCCACAGAGAGTCATCGAGTATGGATTGGGGAGCGTATCTCGCGCTGGAGTGGTTCCTTGTGCGCAGCAACCTGGGTCGATTGACGTTTGACGACGCGGGTATCGTGGCTGTGTGCCTCGACACCATCGGTGAGCATTGGAGCGTCGATCCGGTGGAGGCTTGGCTTCGCGAGCATTGCACCGCATCCGCGTAGCCGGCCTTGCTTCTCTCCTGGCAGCTTGACCCTCGTGATAAGGATGGTCAGGATGGCCGGCACGTGGGCCTACACGAACGGTCCAGGGGAGTCCCGATCATGAACAAGCTGGGCTCAGACGAGCGCCTGTCCTCAAAGGATCGCGTGCTGAAGACACTCGCCTGCGAGGAGGCCGATCGTGTGCCCATTGACTACTCGGCCAATCCCGGGATCGACCGGCGACTGAAGGAGCACTTCGGTCTGGCCCCGGCCGACACGGCGGGCCTGCTCCGCGTTCTGGGTGTCGACTTTCGAGGCGTGAGCCCCGCCTACGTGGGTCCGAAGCTGCACGAAGAGGTTCCGGACCGACAGGTCCACCCGGAGTGGGGCATCCGGACCCGCTGGGTCGAGCACGAGACCGGCGGATACTGGGACTACTGCGATTGGCCGTTGCGCGACGCCGAGGAGGAGACCGTCGCGGCGTGGCCCATGCCGAACCCCGACGACTACGACTACGATCGCCTGGTGGAGGCCTGCCGGGCCTTCGCGGGACACGCTGTCTACCTCGGCAACCCCGGACTCGGCGACATCATCAACTCCAACGGCATGCTGCGGACGATGGACCAGGTCCTGGTGGATCTCATCACGGACGATCCGGCCGGCCTGTTGCTCATCGACCGCAAGCTGGAGGTCCAGCTCGAGGTCACGCGCCGTGCGTTGGAGGCCGGCAAGGGGGCGTTCGACTTCCTGTGGATCGGCGAGGACCTGGGTACGCAGATCGCTCCGATCGTCAGCATGGAGCTGTTCCGTAAGCACATCCGCCCGCGCCATCAGCGGTTGGTCGACCTGGCCAAGTCGTTCGATCTTCCGGTCATGATCCACACGTGCGGGTCGAGCAGCTGGGCCTACGAGGACTTCATCGAGATGGGCATCGACGCGGTCGATACGCTTCAGCCGGAGCCGGTGAACATGCACCCGCGCTATCTCAAGGACCACTTCGGTGGCCGACTCGCGTTTCACGGTTGCATCAGCACGGCGGGTCCGGTGGCGTACGGATCCGTGCAGGACGTCGTCGACGACTGTCGCCAGACGTTGGAGATCATGATGCCCGGCGGAGGGTACTGCTTCGCCCCGACGCACTGCCTGCAAGACAACTCCCCGACCGAAAACGTCGTGGCGATGTACGAGGCCGCGCATCAATTCGGACGCTATTGACGTCGCCTCGGACGGAGCCTTGATAGGTTCGGCCCATCGACGCGAGGCGGCACCGGCATCGCACCGCACGTGCTACGGCGAGGGCTTGGCATTCCCATCCGGCGGCCGCTGGGACGCGATGATGTCCGAAAGCACGCGGGCCTTGTCGTGTTGGCCTTCCCGGACGAGGCGCTTGTGCAGGTTCCGTGCGGCCTGGAGATCCGACTCGGCCAGCCACGCAAAAATAGAAATGACATCCTTGGGCCCCAACGGCTCGCGGAGAACGGCGCCGATGGCGTACTCCTTCGCCTCGGCGGCGTTGCCCAACCGTCGATGGAACCAATAGAGGCATTTCAACGGCCCGGTCGGCTGCAAGGTCAACGCCCAGGGGTGGCCGTCACCCTCCAGTTCCGCCCAGTAGGCCTCTTCGAATTCCCGCGTGGCTTCGGCCAGCAGGTCGTCCCGGCCGAGCTCGAAGCAGGCCATCGCGTAGGTCAGACGCAGCTCCGTGTGGTCGGTGGTGGCGTAGCCGAACCAGTTCACGTTCGACAGAAACGCCGCGCCGACCACGACGGCACAGGCGCCGATCCGGGTCGACCAAGCGGTTGGATGTCGCCACAGGCCGACGAATCGGGCCAGACCATACGCCGCGAAGGGCACGAGCAGAAAGACCGTCGGCACCCGATAGCGGGAGTTCAGGACGAAGAACGCACCGGGCAAAAAGAGCGAGAGCGTCATCACCGCGTAGAAGACGAGTCCGCGGGCCGCATCCCGCCGGATCGCCAGGAGGACCACTCCGAGCACGGCCAGCGGACACCACACGCCGTAATGCAGCCAGGAAAGCGCGCTGAGCAGTTGGGAGCTGTCGCGCAGCCGATAGATGTTCTTCATGTTCATGAATTCGTAGTGGTTAAAGAACCAGATGAGGCGCTGGAAGGAGTCGCTGAGGAACTTGGCCGGGTGCTCGCGGATGTACTCGCGCGTATAGGCGTAGAAGAAGCGGTCGACCTCTGCCATCGTCATCGGTTCGCCCGTATGCTTCTGGGCAAGGGTCTTGGCGATGTTGTAGTTCAGGTCGAGCCGGGCCCACAGGTTGTTCGGATCGTAGGCGGAGACGTCCGGCGCGCCGGGTCCGACCAGCAGCGGTCCGTTCTTGCCGTCCGACCATGGGCTGTTGGCCGCATAGAAGTTCAGCCCGCCGTAGGTGGCGATCAGCACCCGCTCACCACCAACGAGGAGATTGTGCAGCGTGACGGGGGCGATCGCGACACAGCAGCCGACGGTGAGCGCAAGGGAGCACAGGACGGCACGCGTCCACCTCATGGACCAGGGCTCGGGGGGCGCGACCTCTTCACCGAGACGACGGAACCGCCCGCGGATTCCGTTGACCAAGAGCACGGTGAAGAACAGCACGGGCGCGAAGGCCAGGATGTTCGGTCGCGTGATCGCCCCGAGGCCGAGAACGACGCCGCAGACCAACCACGTCCACAATCGATCCCGTGGAAGGGCGAGCATCAGATAGGCCAATAGCAGGTAGAGCAGGCAGGCCAACCACGTGTCGACCAGCTCGGCCGAGTAGAACACGAACGTCCAGAAGACCGCGCCGAGCAGCCCCGCCAGGACCGCCGGCGCGCGGCCGAACAAGTACCCCGCGATGAGCGCGAGCAAGACGGGGCTGAGCGCGTCGAAGACGACCTGCACCCAGCGGGCCCGCATGGGGTCTTCGCCCAGCACGCGGTAGATCCCCGCGAGCACGTACATATACAAGGGGGCCTTGTAGAAGCTCGCCTCGGGCATCTCGCCCGCGAGGATCGCTTGGGCGATCTGATGGTTCACGCCTTCGTCGTGGACGAGGAACTCATAGACGGGGTCGGTTTGGACTTGCCACAGGAAGACGCCTCGGACGAGCACTCCCAGCGCGAAGATCCCGACCAGCAGCATCCAGCCGGGTCGATACGGGCCGTCGGTGGCCGGCGGCGTGGTCATGAACAAACGTCTCCAGTGGCGATGAGGCTGGGACCGGTCGATTCCGGTTGTCATCCCGGGGCTTCGGCGTCACGCGCTCCCGAGGATAGCGTCGGTCGATCGGGTTGACCAGATGAGCGGCTTTCCGCTGTCGAGGCTCGACTGCTTCGATGGCCTTGCCGGGAATCCCATCGTTCGTCGTTGCGGCGCATGGCACTCAATCGAAGCGTGCGAAGACCCGATGACAAGATGAACGGGGAAATGATCCGTTGACTGCGCAGATCCGATAAGCACGGGACAGACGCCCAGCGTGTTCGCACGGGCTCGAACGAAAAGGGAGGTCCACACCGATGAAGAGACTGCACCTGCTGCTTGCGACGGCCTTGCTGCTGCCCGTTGTCGGGGCGTGCACCTTGATCTGTCCGCTGGAGGACCTCCTTGATATCGCCGGGGACGATCAGGCCGCAGATACCGCCGGCTCGGCGTGGGGCGTCAACGCCCACCTGCCCGACGATCGGACGCTGGACCTGATTAAGGAGGGCGGCTTCGGCTGGGCCCGCGTCAGCCTGAACTGGCACCAGATGGAGGAGACGGAAGGGACCACCAACTACGAGGTGACGGACGAACGGATCGAGGCCGTCCGAGCACACGGCCTGA
>CAZKCX010000403.1:2099-6690 GCA_964550865.1 uncultured Planctomycetales bacterium | reverse complement strand
GATGGCTCGCAAACCAGCGGCGAAGCCCTCTGCGAAGCCCGCCGCCAAGCCAGCGAAGTCCGCAGCTAAGGCCAAGTCGTCCAAGGCGGGCGGCGCGGCCGGGATGACCTTGACGATGAAGCCGCCGTGGCAGCCCTGGAAGCCCACGGGGCCCGAGGCGCAGAACGTCATCGCCGCCTTCACCCAGAAAGGCGTGGCCGACGTCGCGGCGTTCCGTGTGCCGATCCCCAAGAACATCACCCCGCAAATGCGCAAGAGTCAGATCGGCCAGCAGGCGATCTCGGCCATGCTCAAGCAGGAGCTGAGCAAGCGCTTCAAGCAGATCGACAAGTGGAAGCCCATGCACAAGACGATCATGGTGGACGGAAACCAGGCGATCGAGACGACCTGTACGCTTAAGGAGGGCACGATCGCCGGGACCAAGACCGCCGGCGAGGCCGTCTGCATCGGCATCATGACGGACAAGACCGGTTACCTAGTCACCTACCGCGTGCCCGAGGGCAGCAAGAAGGAGGCGGATGTCCGAAAGGCCGTCCTCGCCGGGATCCAGCTGAACTAGCCAGCTCGTGGGCTTGCCGACTCGACCGGTTTCCACCGCACGGATATTCCATTCATGAGCAATCGGAAGGCCGTCTGTCTTGTCAGCGGGGGGCTCGATTCGGCCACCTGCCTGGCGATCGCTCGAGCCGAGGGCTTCGTCTGTCACGCGCTGTCGTTCGACTACGGCCAGCGGCACGCCCACGAGTTGGCGGCGGCCCGTCGGGTCGCGTCGCAGCTCGGCGTGGCCGAGCACAAGGTCATTGCCATCGACCTCCGCGCGTTCGGCGGATCGGCGTTGACCGATGCCATTGACGTGCCGAAGGATCGCGACCTCTCCGCCGCGGAAGACGCCATCCCCGTCACCTACGTCCCCGCCCGGAATACCATCTTCCTCTCGTACGCGCTGGCCTGGGCGGAGGTGCTGGGGGCGTGGGACGTCTTTATCGGCGTCAACGCCGTCGACTACGGCGGCTATCCCGACTGCCGGCCGGAGTACATCGCCGCGTTCGAGCGGATGGCGAACCTCGCCACCAAGGCGGCCGTCGAGGGCGATCGAACCCTCACTTTTCACACGCCGCTCATCAGGATGACGAAAGCGGACATCATCCGCCGCGGCGTCGCACTGGGCGTTGAGTACGGGCGGACGCTGAGTTGCTACGACCCGGATAACGAAGGCCGCGCGTGCGGACGGTGCGACTCGTGTCGGATCCGTCGCGCGGGGTTCGAGGCGGCGGGCGTGCCCGATCCGACGCGGTACGTCGACGACCCCGGCGGGCATCCAATACGGGAGTAAACAGCATCGCACCGCAAGCGTCGCTGAAGTATGAATGGGTGGCCCGTGGCTTCACTTGTCCTGAGCAGTGTCGAAGGTTCCGCGGGGAACGCGAATTCCCAGTCCGATTCGTGTCCCCCACCTCTGAAGAGGTAGGCCACCCGTCCGAGCTGTTGCCGAGCCGGGCTGTTCCCCAGCCCGGTCAGACCCGCCTGAGGACAGGCGGGCTCTGATTGAGAGGTGCTCAGCGAAAGGCGAAGCGATTTCACGATGCGAATCGCGGAACTGTTCCATTCCATTCAGGGCGAGGGCAAGCTCGTCGGCACGCCGTCGGCGTTCGTGCGAACCGCCGGCTGCAACCTCGGCTGTCGGTGGTGCGACACGGAGTACGCCAACCGATCCGAGAACGGGCAAGAGGTATCCGTCGCCGCCATCGTGGAGACCCTTACCGCGTGGAACCCCCGCCACGTCGTCGTCACCGGCGGCGAGCCGATGATCCAGCCGGAGGTCGTCGACCTCACGCAGGCCCTGCGCGAACGTGGCCTGCACATCACGGTGGAGACGGCCGGCACGGTGTACCATCCCGTGGCGTGCGATCTGATGAGCATCAGCCCCAAGCTGGGGAACTCGACGCCCCGGGGCGCGCCGAACGATCCGCGCGTGCGCCGGCATGAGCAGCACCGCCTCCGTCTCGATTGCCTGTCGCGTCTGATGGCGGAGTATCCCTATCAGCTCAAGTTCGTGGTGGCCGCGCCGAAGGACCTCGGCGAGATCCGCCGGCTCGTGACGGATCTCGGCGGCGTCGACCCGGACGACGTCCTGCTCATGCCGGAAGGCACGACACGCGAGCGGCTCGAGGAACGCGCGAGCTGGCTCATCGAGCTATGCAAGGATACCGGTTTTCGATACTGTCCGCGTTTGCACATCGAGCTGTTCGGCCATCAGCGAGGGACGTAGGGCGGGCCGGGCCCGAAGGTGGAATCTATTGCGGGAGGAGGCAATCGTGTACCGCGTCTGCAAGGTCTTCGACATCGAGTCGGGCCACATGATCAGCAAGCATCCGAGCCGCTGCCGCTATCCTCATGGCCATACGCGGCGGATCGAGATCGTGCTGGCGGCCGAGAAGCTCGTCGACGACATGGTCGTCGACTTCAAGTGGCTCAAGCTGGCCGTCGGGGGGATTCTCGATGCGCTCGACCACGCGCTCTGCGTGAACTCGCAGGACCCGCTCCTGCCGGACGTCCGCAAGGTGAGCGACCGGATCGTCGAGTTCGACGGCGTCGACCCGACGACGGAGACGATGGCCCGCTACCTCTTCGACCATCTAGAGGGTAAGATTCAATCCGGCGAGCTGCTCAGCAACGAGGAGGGATCGTACACCATCGATCCCGGCGTGCGGCTCGAGCGCGTCCGCGTCTGGGAGACGCTGACCACGTGGGCGGAATACGCGAGGGAGTGATGAGCGAACGCAAGCCGGCCCTGGATCGCGAGCAACGCCTTGCGCTGCTCGAGACGTTCGACAACCCGCATCCAAGGCGGGACTACGAGATCGAGATCGTCCAGCCGGAGTTCACGAGTGTGTGTCCGCGCACCGGCCAGCCGGACTTCGGCACGATCACCCTGCGCTACACGCCGGCCGCCAGGTGCGTCGAGCTCAAGAGCCTCAAGCTCTATCTCCAAAGCTATCGGCAGGAGGGCATCTTCTACGAGGACGTCACGAACGTCCTACTCGATGATCTGGTGAAGGTCCTCAAGCCGAAGCGGATGGAGATCGTGAGTGCGTGGACGCCCCGCGGCGGCATCCGGACGACCGTCCGGTGCACGCATACCGCACGCAAGCGGAAATGATCTGGCACGAACCAACGGACACAATCATCTTCCCGCGTGTCTGACGCGCGAACACAAGCAGTAGGGCATCGAAGGGGCTTCAAAGGGCTTCCGACCGGTATGGCACGGCCGCCCTCGGCCGTGAGCCCTTGAGATGCCTAGTCGAGGGCGGCTGGACCAGATTAGGCAGAAACATGAAGCCGCTCGGCAATTGCTGTGAATCGCTCAGAAACGGAGAACGCCATGAACAGCCGAATCCCGCTGCACGTCCTTGCTTCGACCCTCACGCTGGGCCTCGTCGTCAGCCTCTCGGCGGCCGAGAAGCCCAAGCACTGGCCCGTCCACGACAAGAAGCGGCCCCAGCCCAAGATCGTGAAGCCGGGTGAGAGGCCGTCCGACCCGCCGTCCGATGCGATCGTCCTCTTCGACGGCAAGGACCTGTCCAAGTGGCAGATCGCCTCGGCCAAGGGCGGTGAGCCGAAGTGGAAGGTCGAGGACGGAGCGATGGTCATCGTGCCACGGACGGGCTCGCTCCAGACCAAGCAGAAGTTCGGCGACTGTCAGCTGCACATCGAGTGGAAGGCCATCCCCGGCACCCACGCCAACAGCGGCATCTTCTTCATGATGATGTACGAGCTGCAGATCTTCGACTCGTATCAGAACAAGCAATGGATCTACGCCGACGGGATCGCGGCGTCCACCTATGGCCAGGAGCCGCCGCTCGTCAACGCCTGCCGCAAGCCGGGCGAGTGGCAGACGTTCGACGTGATCTTCGAAAGACCGCGCTTCGACGCGAGCGGCAAGCTGACCAAGGCCGGCATCATGACCGTCCTGCATAACGGCGTGCTCGTGCAGAATCACTCGCGGCTCCACGGCTTCACCGTGCACGCCAAGCCCGCGGTCTACAAGCCGCACGCCGAGAAGCTGCCCCTCATGCTGCAGGACCACGGCAACCCGGTCGCCTTCCGCAACATCTGGATCCGGCCGTTGGAATAAGCGACTGGATGGTCCGGGCACAACACCGCGGGACTCGGAAGACCCGGCGTCAGCCAGCCTCCTGTGCGAAGGTGAGCGACACACCGAGCTTGTACGCCCCCACGGTTGCGGTGCAGTGGGTAACGGGAGGATCGGATCGGATGGTGAGGAGGCAGACGACTTTTCTGGGCCGTGTGTCCTCGTAGCACGGCCATCTTGGCCGTGCGTTCGCATGGAATGGGCATGTCCGTAGCACGGCCATCTTGGCCGTGAGTTCGCATGGAATAAGCATTCCCGAAGTGCGGCAGTCCTTGCCACGGCGAAGCCGGGTCGCCCGTGGCGCATGCGTAGTGAGGTCAGGCGCGACGAGCCGTGGCGAAGGTGGCGTACCAGACAAACTCATGGGCGAGACGCCCATGCTACGTAGCACGGCCATCTTGGCCGTGAGTTCGCATGGAATAAGCATTCCCGAAGTGC
>CAZKCX010000403.1:0-1999 GCA_964550865.1 uncultured Planctomycetales bacterium | reverse complement strand
GGCAGTCCTTGCCACGGCGAAGCCGGGTCGCCCGTGGCGCATGCGTTGTGAGGTCAGGCGCGAGGACCCGTGGGGGGGTGGCGGATCAGAAGAACTCACGGGCGAGCTTGCCACGGCGTAGCCGAAGGCGAAGCGGGAACGCCCGTGCTACGGCAAGAGGCCTACGCTACGTTTGCAGTCCGGAGCCGATCCGCGTATCTGTGGAAGACAGCGCGGATCAAGGACGAAAGCGCGGCTCGATGGCGAGAGCGGCGATCCATGACAAACGACGGAGGTATTCGTATGGCTTCCAGGCTGACAACCCTCGTGGCGGTGTGGGGACTGGTCGGGACGTCCGCAGCGGCCGAAGGGCGATTCCTCGTGAAGGTCGCCCTGCTCCAGATGGCCCCCGACGCGAACAACCAGCAGGCGAACAAGGCCAAGGCGATCGCGTTCTGTCGCCGGGCGGCGGCGCAGGGGGCCGACATCGCCCTCATGCCCGAGATGTGGAACATCGGCTATACCCGCTTCGACCCGGCCAAGCCGAACGCCCGCGCGGAGTTCTACAAGCAGGCCCGGCCGACCGACGGGGCGTACATCCAGGACTTCGCCAAGCTCGCCCGCGAGCTGGACATGGCCATCGCGGTAACGTACCTCCAGGCGTACGAGCCGCTGCCGCGCAACGCCGTCACGCTCTTCGACCGTCACGGCAAGGAGGTCTTCACCTACGCCAAGCTCCACACGAGCGACTTCAAGTCGATGGAGGCCAGCATGACGCCCGGCAAGGAGTTCTTCGTCGGCACGCTGGACACCAAGGGCGGGCCGGTGAAGGTCGGCGCGATGATCTGCTTCGATCGCGAGCAGCCCGAGAGCGCCCGCATCCTCATGCTCAAGGGGGCCGAGATCATCCTCACGCCGAACGCGTGTCGGCTGGACGACTTCCGCGTGGATCAGTTCAAGGTGCGGGCCGGCGAGAACCTCTGCTGCACGGCCATGGCGAACTACCCCGGCGAGCACTTCGAGGGGCGGTCCGTCGCGTTCACGTCGGAGGCCGAGCTGGCCGTCGAGGCCGGCAAAGAGGAAGGGATCTACATGGCCACGCTCGACGTGAGCGAGGTGCGTCGCCGTCGCCGCAAGTCGATCTGGGGCGCCGCCTACCGCAAGCCGCATCGGTATCAGATCCTGGTCTCACCCGAGAAGGACCCGATCTGGAAACGGATCGACGGCAACCGCCGGTTGTGGAAGGCCGAGGATCGGTAAGGGGAATAGGACCGAAACCAGGCGTCAGAATGGCGGAGCGAGATTGCCGAAGGGCGGCGCAAGGTAGCACGGCCACCCCGCCGATGTGCCGCCCCGCGTGTATTGGCCGCTACCGAATCGGCACGAAGACCGCGTGTCCTACCTACCGGGCTTCACCTTGTTGTGCATGATCTCCGCGTCGGCATCGGGCAGGTCGAAAGGCTTGTGCTTGCCGGGCGCGGCCTTGGAGATTTCCACCACCGTGTTACCGACGATGACGATCCGCTCGCATTTGCCCTTGGCCTTGACGGCCTCATGAGAGAGACCGGAGAACGTGTTGCCCGTCACGGCGACGTCGTTGGCCGATTCGATCAAGATGCCCTCGGCCGGGTCGTCGCTCTTCTGTCGGCGGGTGCCCTCACCGATGTAGCTATTGCAGAAGCTGTTTCCCGTGATGGCGATTCGCCCGCTATTGGGTCCGACGCGCACGCCGCGGGCGGGCTCGCGGTCGAGGACGAACGTGTTGGCGGATACGGCGCAGCCGTGGGCGTCCCGCAGATCGACGCCGCCGCCGAAGTCGTGGGCGATGACGTTCGCGCTGATCGTGATGCCGTAGCAGTTGCGGTCGAGGACGATCGCGATGCCCTTGCACTCCTCGATCATGTTGCCCGACAACACGGAGCCGTAGGTGTTCTCGATGACCACGCCGTCGCGGAGGTGATCGTCGAGGTTGTTGCCCGTCATGCAAAGATTGTAGCTGTTGATGCAGCGGAGGGCGTCC
>CAZKCX010000402.1:0-6706 GCA_964550865.1 uncultured Planctomycetales bacterium | reverse complement strand
CAACAACCGTGGCACGCATGGACATTGCCATAGTCGTGCTACTTGTGAAACACGGACTAGTCGCCTCGACTGGGTGGTGGGTGGGCGATTGGTTCGAGTGGCCCACCTTTTGATTTGTCCTGTCTTCGGCCCTGTCTTCGACCCTGAGGCTCAGACCCGAAGGGAGGCTTAGATCGAAGGGAGTCCTATCAAGGGAGCGGGGGACACGACGGGGAGAGCGCGAATGGCGGTTCGAGAGATCACGCGACGCATCTGTGATGAAATCGACGTTACGCTCGCGGCGGTGGACGAGACCGCAGTCTGCTCCTGCGTGGAGGCCGTGATCGTAGCGCGCCGCGTCTTTGTGGCAGGGGTCGGACGCAGCGGGTGGATCATGCGTTGCCTGGCGATGCGGCTCATGCATCTGGGCAAGGAGGTGCACGTCGTGGGTGACGCGACCGCCCCACCGATCTCGGAGAACGACCTGCTCCTGGTCGGCAGCGGCTCCGGCCGGACGCCGGCGATTCTGGGATTCCTCGATGCCGCCAAGCGGGCCGGTGCGTCGGTGGGCGTTCTGACGGCCTGTGCGGACTCCGCGGCCGCCGGCAAGGCCGATGTCGTCGTCCATCTCCCCGCGCCGACCCCCAAGGACCCCGGGGCGGAACAACCGCGGAGCATCCAGCCGATGGGCTCGTTGTTCGAGCAGACGCTTCTGCTCCTGGGCGACGCCATGATCCTGTTGCTCGCCCAGCGGCTCGAGCAGGAGCACGACCAGATGTGGCAGCGGCACGCGAATCTGGAATGAGGTCTGGCGTTCGGTTTCCTATCGCCCCTGGGCCTCCTCCGCGACGCCGAAGTCTCCCCGCTCGCATGCCACGACGAAGGCCTCTGCCGTGCTCTTGAGGGTCTCCCAATGGGCGCGAATCTGGTCGGCCTCCTCCGGGCTGATATGCTCGTCGTCGGCCATGGAGGCCGAGACCTGCTGGAGTAGCTCGCTGAAGCCGCCGACGAGCCGCTGCGTGGCGCTGAGCACCTCGGCGTTGATCGTTTCCGGCTCGACCTTCGGATTGCGGACGAAGAAGCCGTCCGCCTCGTGGCAAAGCCAAGCGACGATCTCGGAGCGCTGCGTGAGCGCAAAGATCTGCGCGAGGCGGTCGAGGGGGTTTCGGGCGCCGCTGGCATCGCCGTTCTCACCGGCCGGTGGCTGACACCACTTGTAGATCAGCGCCGGCGAGACGCGTAGCTCTCGCGCGAGGACCTTTACCCCGACCTCCTCGGCCGCTTCCTTCAGCACTTCGTAGGATTGCATGCGCGCTCTCCCGGTTCCGGACGCAGGTTGTCTGGCAGCAGGGCGTAGCCGCGCCGATTCGGCGCGGTCCGATTATACTGTCTATTTCCTTTCGTACACGGGTTCTTGCGGGGGCGACCGCACGTGCAGACGAAACGGACGATTCAGGCGCTGCTGGAGTCGGCGGGCGTGCGTCCGAACAAGAGGTTCGGCCAGCACTTCCTTATCGACGGCAATCTCATGCGCAAGCTCGTCGAGGCGGCGTCGGTCCGTGGCGACGATGTCGCGCTCGAGGTCGGGTGCGGTACCGGCTCGCTCACGCAGATGCTGGCCGAGACGGCGGGGGCCGTCGTGGGGGTGGAGGTCGATCGCACGCTGGCGGACATCGCTGCCGAGCAGGTCTCCGGTCTGGGCAACGTGGTCGTGCTCCACCGTGACGTCCTCGCGAGCAAGAACCGAATCGACGAGGAAGTCCTCGAGGCCGTGCGAAGCGCGCGGCAACGATGCGGCGGACGCCTCTTGCTCATCGCCAATCTGCCGTACCAGGTGGCCTCGCCCTTGCTCATCGATTTGCTCGTCGGATCGCTGGTGCCGGCGGTCATGTGCGTCACGATTCAGAAGGAGGTGGGGGATCGTATCGTCGCGCGGCCGGCCGGTCGGTCCTACGGGCCGCTGAGCGTGATCGGGCAGTGCCTGGCGACGGTGGAGCGTATCGCCGCCGCTCCGCCCCAGGCGTTCTGGCCGAGCCCCGCCGTCGAGTCCGTCCTGCTGCGGATCACGCCCGAGCCCTCCCGGCGAAAGTCCCTCGGGGACATCGACGCCTTCGTCCGTTTGGTCAAGGGGTGCTTCCGGCACCGCCGCAAGACGCTCGGCTACAACCTTACGGCCTTGTGCGGCAATGGGGGTCGCGCGGCCGAGATGCTCGATGCCGCCGGGTTGGATCCGAAGGCCCGCCCGGAGACCGTTGCACCGGAGGGGTGGAGCCGGTTGGCGGGGTACGTGCCCGAGACCCGATGAGCGGCGTCGTGCGTGCGTTTCTGGTGTGTGCGGGCGACGTCCTTCAGCGAGACCGCTTATCGGTTGCGGTTGCGATAGCCTGGTCCAACGATTCGGCAAATGGGAACATGCGCGTGAGATTGGTGATCTCGAGCGTTTGCCATGCCTCGTAAGAGGGTTTCACGACGACGACGTGCACCTCCGCCTCATCGGCGGCCTGGCGGATCTTGAGCAGGGTGCTCAATCCGGCGGAGGCGATGATCTTCAGGTCGCTGAGATCGAGGACGATCGGGCCGAAGGTCGCGTTCAGCCAGGGCATGACACCGTTCTCGAAGAACAGTGTGGCCCCGACCATCAGATCGCCCTCAAACCGCAGGACGGTGTAGTCCTCGTGCCATTGAATGATCCATCTCATGCTTGGTCTCTCGATTCGGCGACCACGGGATGTGTGCGCGTCGGCGTCATCATACCTTTCCTCGTTCGTTTGGACCACCGCGATGGTACCGCGGTCCTACGGGCCTTCCGGCTCGAGCTGGACGGTTCGGTTGTCCTCTTCGGTCTTGGCGGCCATGGAGTAGTTCTGCTCCTGGCGGGTGTGGTTGACGTTTAGCTTCTGGAGGTAGAGGTCGACGACGTCTTGGGCGTCCAGGCCCACGCACTGGGCGAGGCTGATCCAGAAGAACAGCATGTCGATCACCTCGACACGCGCGTTCTGCCGATCGTGCAGCTCGAAGCGGCGACCCTCACGGGCCTCGGCGCACCAGTGCTTCCAGTAGGTGCAGTCGCGGAGCTCCTCGACCTCGTTGGACAGGGCGGCGAGGTAGTCGCTGATCCACTGGCCCGCTCGCTTCGGGTCGAAGTCGTCCTTGAGCGCGGCGGTGTCCATCCCGATCCGCCGGTTGAGCTCACCTTGCAGTTCGAACAGTCTCTCGAGCATGATCGGCCTCCTGGCCTGGATGATTCGATGTCTTGTCGATCGCCTGCCGGCGGACGCGATGCCCCAGCAGACACGTGACCTCGTACGGCACGGTGCCGAGCAGCGCCGCGAAGGACTCGACGCTGTTCGGCCGCGTGGGATCGTCGTCGATGATCGTGACCTCGTCGCCGACGCGGGCGTGGGGGATGTCGGTCAGGTCGAGGACGGTCTGGTCCATGCTGACGCGTCCGACGACGGGGGCGTCCCGGCCCCGCACGCCCATGACCGCGCGATTGCTCAGGCTCCGCATGTAGCCGTCGTTGTATCCGATCGGGACGATACCCAAGACGCTTGGGCGGTCGGTCGTGAACGAACGTCCGTAGCCGATCGAGTGCCCGGCCGGCACCTGCTTGGTGAGCACGAGATGGCTGCATAATCGCAACACCGGCTCGGGGCGCACATCCTCGGGCCAATGCCGGCCGGGTCGACACCCGTAGATGACGAGCCCGGGTCGCACCATCCCGTAATGCGACTCGGGCAGTCGGACAATCGCGCTGCTGTTGGCCACGTGCGCGACGGGAACATCGATTCCCGCCGCGGTCAGTCGTTGAATCAAGTTGCCGAACCACGCGAGCTGATGGTGGGCGAAGCTCAGGTCCTCATCGTCGGCCGTGGCCAGATGCGTGTAGAGTCCGGCGAACCGTGCGTGGCCATGCTCGCGGGCGCGCACGATCAGATCGAAGGCCGTTTCGGGCGCGACGCCCATCCGCCCCATCCCGGTATCGACCTTGACGTGGTAGTCCACGACGCGGTCTTGGCGCTGCCCTTCGGCGTCGAGGTCGCGCAGGCCGTACCCGTCCACGACGGTCGGCGTGAGGTCGTGCTCGACCGCCGCCTGGATACGCTCGGATCGCTCGGATGCGGTGGCCGCTGCGAAGGTCGGGCCGAAGCAGAGGATCGGCCGCTTCCACCCGAGCTGGCGCAGCTCGAGTGCCTCGCCGATGGTGGCGACGGAGGCCGCCTCGACCCCTTCGTCCTGCAGGGCGGGCGCGACCACGTCCACGCCGTGTCCGTAGGCGTTGCCCTTCAGCGCCACGCAGAGCCGGACGGTCGGTCCGCACGCCTGTCGCACGAGACGGAGGTTCCGTCGGAGGGCGTCGACGTTGATTTCGGCCACGATGTCGCGGTGCATGATGCCGCGACTCTACCGCACTTCCCGTGGACCGTTCAAGCGGTCAGCGCCGGGCCACGCCCGTTGCCGTCGGCAGCGGGAGTACGATATGCGATGGTTTCAGCTTGTCGAGATAGATCGTATTCTTCGCCACGACCGTCTTGGTCGCCTCCCACGGGTGTTCGCCGGTGTTGGGATTGGCGCCGAATCGCGGGAAGTTGCTGCTGCTGATAGCCACACGAATGCGGTGTCCCTTGTTGAAGATGATGCTGGTGGACCAGAGGTCGATCTCGAAGGGATAGACCTTGCCCGGCGTGAGGAGTGTCGGTTTGCCCAGGGAATCGCGATAACGCGCCCGGCGAATGCCGTCCAGGACGAGCATGCTGCGGCCGTCCGGGTAGACGTCGCAGAGCTTGGCGGTGAAGTCGGTATCGACACAGGAGGAGCTGGCCCAGAGCTTGACGCGGACGCGGCCCGTCACCTCGACGGGGCACTTGAGCGGCTCCGTCGTGAAGAGGAGCACGTCCGGTCTGTCTTCGACGGGGCGTTGGTCCATCGGGCCGCGCGCGATCGTCAGGTTTCCGCCGCCGCGCGTCGAGACCGGGTTTTGGGGATCGTATTCATAGGTCTTCTTGCGGTCGCTCTGTCCTGGTTTCCGGCGGGAGAGTAGGCCGTCTAAATGGAAGTAGAACGGTGTGGCCTCGCTCTTTGGCGGCCAATCGTCCGCGAAGCGCCAGACATTGCCGGGTGCGTCTTCCTCCCCACACGCGCCCATGACATAGTACTGCACTGCCTTGGGGGGCCTGCCCAGCAATGGCTTTTGCATCAGATGGCGGGAGAACCACTGGAGCGCCCAGATCGGCAGTTTGGGTTTGGCATTGCTGGGATAGTCCAGGCCCTTGGGCACCTCATTATGGTCCCACGGGCCCATGATCAGACGACACTGCCCTCTGGCCTTGGGGCCGCCGTGTTTCTGCGTGGTCAAGAAGCTGTTGATGGTCCCTTGGCCGAAGATGTCATACCATCCTCCGTAATAGAGAACAGGGACATTGACGCGCTCGGCGCGCTTTTCAGTGTTCCATTCCTCCCAGAACTCGTCGTAGCTGGGATGGGCGTGGAAGAGATCGAGCAGCCGACGGTCGAAACCGTGATCGGAGGTCCAGTTTTCTGCCATGACCTTGCGGTCGGCGCCTCCCCAATAGGCGGCCTGGGTGTACATGTTGGAGGCGGCGACCATCACGAAGCCGCAACAAAGGTGTGGCGGTCGCGTCGGGAAGGTCAGCGTTTGCGTGATGCCCATGGCCGACGGACCGATCATACCGACCTTTCCGTTGCACCAGGGCTGCTTGGCGATCCACTCGATCGTGTCGTATCCGTCTTGCTTGATGCCCCACCCGCACGCGCCGAAGACCGGAAACTCCTCGCCTTGCGATCCGTATCGTCCACGCATGTCCTGTACGACGGCGGCCATCCGCAGATGGGGAATGTTCTTGGCGGCCATTTCGCCGACAAGCCCTTTGCGGTTGTACGGCGTGCGGATCAGCACGGCGGGCCAGCGCTCACCCGGCGTGTGGTTCCGAGGCAGGATGACGTCGGTAGCCAGCTGCACGCCATCCCGCATGGCCACCAGATACGTCTGGGCTCCCGGGATCTCTCGCGAGGCAGTCAGCTTCGACGAGAGGGCTTTGTAGTCGACCTCGTCGGCGAGCAAAGACAGAGGGAGGGCCAGCGCTAGCGGCAACGCCCGCAGAAGCATACGTGCCCTGACGTGGGAGTCACAACTCATTTCGCTCTCCTTTGGCGACGACCGAGTGCCCGGATGCGTGAAGACCTGAAGTCCTGATTATGGACGGAAAGCGCGAGGACGGCAACCCAGTTGAGACGGCGAATTCGATCTGTGATTCGCATCTCCCCTGACTGAGGTGACAAGTCATCCCCATAGAGCGTTACTCTGCCGCATTGTGCGCAAGCGTACATGGAACCGTCTTGACCTGACCGCAGAGAGAACCTGCGCGCATGCCTGGCAATGGAATTCTCGTTTGCAGTCGAGGCGCATTGGCGTATAATCGCGCATGCGAAACCGGCAACGGAAGCCGGGCACTGAAATCCTCTGTAAGGAGTTCGACATGGCGGCACGGAAAAAGGCTTCCGGAGGGAAGAAGTCGATCAAGTGCGATATTTGCGGCCAGACGTTTAGCATGCCCGCGCATCTTGGGCGGCACAAAGCGGCCAAGCACGGCGTTCGCGCCAAGACCGCGAGCAGGCGCTCGACCAAGAAGGGCAAAGCGCGGCGCGTGATCTCGCGGAAGACGGTGGGCAAGAAGACCGGGCGCAAGCCGGGCCGTCCGCCCGCCAT
>CAZKCX010000401.1:0-6721 GCA_964550865.1 uncultured Planctomycetales bacterium | reverse complement strand
GACCCCGCCGAAGACGCAGGCGGCCCTGCTGCAGGCGATGCAGGAGCGCGAGGTCTCCGTAGGGCAGACCACCTATGAGCTGCCGAGGCCGTTCTTCACGATCGCCACGCAGAACCCGATCGAGCAGGAGGGGACCTACCCGCTGCCGGAGGCCCAGCTCGACCGCTTCATGTTCATGGTCAACATCGAATACCCGCAGCGCGACGAGGAGCGGCTGATCGTCAAGCACACGACCCGCGAGGCCGGCGGCGAGCCGCGTCGCGTCCTCTCGGCCGAGGAAATTCTCAAGCTGCAGCAGATCGTGCGGAAGATCCCCGTCAGCGACCACGTCGTCGACTACGCGGTAAGCCTCGCGCGGGCGACGCGACCGGGCGAGTCCGACGCACCGGCGTTCGTGAACGATTGGCTGACGTGGGGGGCGGGCCCGCGGGCGGCGCAGTTCCTGGTGCTCGGCGCGAAGGCGCGGGCCATCCTTCAGGGCCGATTTAACGTCAGTTGCGAGGACATCCGCGGCGTGGCCCTGCCCGTGATGCGGCACCGCATCTTCACGAACTTCAACGCCGACGCCGAGGGCATCAAGCCCGAGGACGTCGTCGCCAAGCTCATGCAGACCGTCACCGAACCGCCCGCCGCCAGCTACGCGAAGACGTAGGAAGAGTTCGACAAGTCAACACGTCGACCTATTCCCCCTTCCACACATACGTCGCCACGGCGTACTTCGGCACCGTGGCGGGGAACGCCTGTCCGTTCCACGCGATGCGGAGGACCTTCGGCCGGCTGGTGGCGTTGGCGACGATGAGCACGATCGATCCGTCGGGGTTCTGAAACGCCACCGCGCTTCCGTCGTCGCCCGCCCCACCCGCCGCGATGCGAACCGCCCCGCGCCGGACGAACTTCATGAACTGACCGTACAGGTAGTAGTCGTTGCGGTACGTCACCTTCCGCGTCTTGCTGTCGAGCAGGATGCAGGTCTTGCTGGCGACGAACGGGCCGTTGTTCGGGCCCCGCTTCTCGTCGATCATCATCACCCAGGCGTTGTAGCTGCACGCCCAGTTCCGCAGGTAGTTGACCAGGAGCCGCGAGCCCAGCACGCCGAAGACCGATCCCTCGCTGAAGTGGATCGGCCCATCCGGGAACCGCTTGTGGAAGACGGACATCCCGGTCGGCTTGCCCTCGTACCCGTGAAACGCCACGCCGTCGACGTACGCGGCGGCCTTCGGGTCCTTCAGGACGGTCGTGGGGTAGTCGATGCCGGGATCGCCGGGGGCGCGCCGCACGTTGAAGTTGTGGTCGTACGACCAGATCTTGGTCTTGAGCCCCGCCCGGCGGAACGCCGGCCCGAGGTGGTTCTTGATGAAGTCGCGCTCCTGCTCGCCCGTCCAGCGGCATGACGGGTACCGCCACTTCGGCCGGCTCCGCGAACGATCGACGCCCGGCTCGTTCTGGATCGTCACAGCGTAGATCGGGATGCCCTCAGCCTCGTATGCCTTCACGAACCGCACGAAGTAGCGGGCATACACCCCGTAGTACTCGGGAAGCAGCCGACCGCCGATCATGTCGCCCGTGCTCGTCATCCAACCGGGCGGGCTCCAGGGCGAGGCAAAGAAGAGCAGGTCGGGGTTGGCCGCACGGGCCTTCTTGATGATCGGCAGGATGTACCGGTGGTCCTTCTGGATCGAGAAGTGCTCGAGCTTCATGTCCGTCTGGCCTTCGGGCATGTCGTCGTAGGAGTACCACGGATCGCCGGTGAAGTCCGGCGTGCCGATGCAGATCCGCATCAGATTCATGCCGATGCCCTGGTCCGGATCGACCAGCCGCCGGATGACCTCGTCCTGTGCGTCCGGGCTCAGCCGGGCGATGTTGTAGCAGGTGGTCGGCTCGAGCGACGACCCGAACCCGAGCATCGTCTGGTAGCGCCGGGAAAGATCGATCGTGATGACGGGTGCCTCGGACGGCTGTGCTTCCCCGAAGCTCAGATCCGGCTGCTTGCCGAGCTTGTGCGAGAGGTCCTGCGAGCTGACCCAGACCTCAACCTTCGGTCCGGCCGACACGTCGACGGCGAGCGTCAGCGAGAGTGTCAACACGAAACGTGCGGTGGTACGGCGTTGGGTTGGGTTCATCGAATAGGTCCTGGGTGTCATCCGGTCTTTCTTCTAGTACCGCGTTTCACAAGTTGTGCGACTATGGACAGGGCAACGCATGCCACGGTTGCTGCTCGAGCCGCGGCATTCATGCCGCGCGGCCGCGCCGAATGAATCCGGCGGCTCGGGCAGGTCGTCGCGATACTTCTGAAATGCAGTACTAGCATGGTGCCGGCGACCCGCCATAGTATCATCGTGAGATCGAGGTGGCTACGCGGCGAGAGGCGCAGCGATGCCCAACGTAGCACGGGCATCTTGCCCGTGACTTGCTGTAGCACGGCCATCTTGGCCGTGCGTTTTCCGGACCTCCCTGTCGTATTCACTTCTCACGGGCGAGCTTGTCACGGCGTCCAGCTTCGCTGCGCTTCGCCGGGACAAGTAGCCGAAGGCGAAGCGGGAACGCCCGTGCTACGAAGACGCCCGCGCATGGACAACGCCGTCGGCGCCGCGTACGCTGCCGACGGCCACGCACGGAACCCGGCGGTGGCCTTTCCCCACGCGAGGGACGAGCATGCCGCAAGACTACGCCGAGGACATCGCCGTCCGCCCCATCCGCCCCGACGACGGACCGGCCATGTGGGCGATGTTCCGCCGCATGTCCCCGGAGTCGCGGAGGTACTTCTGGCCGCACCCGTTCACGCGAACCGAGGCCGACAAGTGGGCGGCCGCGGCCGACGATCCTGAGCAGGTGGTCCGGGTCGCCGGCGACGAAGCCGGCCGGATCTATGGCTACGCCTGGTACAACCCGGTCAGCGACCCGGTTCCGCTCGTGGGCATCGGGCTGTCCGACGACGGCCAGGCGCGCGGCCTGGGCAAACGGTTGCTGGCCTCGTTGGAGGAGGAAGCCCGGCGCACCGGCCACCGGGCGCTTCGCTTGACCGTCCACAAGGAGAACCCCCGCGCGCAGCGGCTCTACACGAGCTGCGGCTATCGCTTCACCAAGGACGACCCGAGCCACCACGACTACCACATGCACCTCCCGATCGACGAGCCCGAGCCGGCGTTCGCCGACCGGGGGATGTACGTCCACAGCATCCCGTGGCACCTTACCGGTCTGACGCCCGACACGTGGACGCTCGAGCAGTGGAGTTGGTACCTCCGTCTGCTCAAGGCGGCCGGCTGCAACTTGCTCAAGGTCTATATCTGGCCGACGCAGATGTTCCACCCGAACGACCCGGCCACCGCCCACAACGCGTGGCGGTATGAAGTCTATCGCGAGGCGCTCGGGCTTGCGCGCCTGTGGGGGATGAAGACGTTCATCGGCTTTGCGAACACGGCCGTTCCGCCGCATGTGTGGCACGCCCGGCCGGACCTGCGGGCCGAGGAGCACCTCTATCGCGGCGTGAACCTCTGCTGGCGGCGAGGCAAGAAGACGTTGCTGCGGTATCACCGGCACCTGCTCGATACGTTCGCGGACGTCGTCGACGGCGCGCTCGTGTGGTTCTTCGATCCGGGGTCCTGCACGTGCTCGTTGTGCGAGGACTACGTCGGCGTGGTCCGCGATTCGGTCGATACGTATCGCGAGCTGCTCGTCGGGCGGGCGGATGTGCACGTCAGCCTCTGGATGTTCGATCGGATCGAGACGGGGGACGACGGCGGCCGCGTGATCCCGGGTTTCCGCCGAAAGGTCATCGAGGCGATGCCGCGCGGGACGGTTCTGCTGGTCCCCGACGACATCGAGCCGGATCTGCTCGACGCGGCCCGCGACCGCGACCTGACGCCGCTGACGATGGCGTTCTACCAGGACCCCGAGTCCGGCCTGGAGAGCCACAGTATCCTGCCGCGGCCACGCCTGGCGGAGACGGAGAGGTTCATCCGAGGCCAGATGGAGAGGTCGACGCGGTCGCTATTGGGCTATCGGCTCACACCGTTTACGCAGTTCCCGGCCGATTGGGTGATGCTGCGGAAGATGTGGGAGCCGGGCGCGCATGCATCGGCGCTACTGCGCGAGCTGGGCGCGTATGTCTTCGGCAAGCCGGAGGACCCGTCGGACGCGCCGGAGCGGTTCGCCGGGGCCATCGAGAAGATCGAGCGTTGGTGGCAGGGAGGCGGCGAGTACACGACGCGGCGCGACACACTCTTGGCCGATGCGATCGAGAGCTTCGACGAGCTGACGTGGCGCTACGACTACCCGATGCGGGCGCTGACGGACGCGACCCGCGTGCTGGGTAAGCTGTCGCGGTTCCGGTCGTCCGGCGGTTCCGATGTCAATGCGCTCGCTAGCCGTGTGCAGGAGATGATGACGGCCATGCCGATCTTCCAAGGGTTCGTCCAGGATCAGCTCTGGGAGCGGACCCGCGCGCGGCACTTCGTCCGCGACCGCCTCCGCTGGTGGCTGGAGACGCTGCTGCCGGTGTAGTGGGCATCAGCCGGTCTCGCTAACGCGACCGTCTCTCAGTCCCGCGACCGTGAGGGAGCAAACAGCGGGGTTCAGGGTTCGGTCAGGGTTCGGCCTATCAGAGGCGCGACCGTCCCTCCAGAGACGCGACCGTGAGGGAGCGCCTTGGATCTGCCACTGCGCACGTACACCCCTGCAGAAATGCGAGCGTCAGGAAGCGTTGCTGTTCGCTGTTCTATCGACTTGTGGGCTTTTCGACGTGTCGACGTGTTGTGCAGACTCCGAAGGGAGCTTGTCGAAGGGCGAAGTCGGGAACGTTGCTGTCTTCACCACCCAACCGACCCATTCTTGACGAACCCATCGTGCCTTACTTTCAGAGCCGGCCTGTCTCCAGGCCGGTCGTTTGCCATCGGTGAACCGGATCGGCCGGGGCCGAGGACGGCCCGGCTCTGAATACAGCGCTTGCGCGAACGGATACGGAATTCGTCTGCCTTACAGTAACGAGCGTGTGAAGGAAGTTCGTTGCGAAAGTACTTCCCCAGGACTGGTCCGTCAAAGTCATCTCGCGGAGAATAAGGTTAAAGGAATCTCTACGAGATTGCCCGGCAACCCGTTTGGAGCGATCATGCTCTGTCCGACCTGCGGATACACGCTGTTCAACCTGCCGGAGGCGAGGTGTCCGGAGTGCGGCTCGCCGTTCGACGTGACGAAATACTCGTTCGAGCCCGGCAGCGTCCAGTTCGCGTGTCCGCGCTGCGGTGAGCGCTACGACGGCGACGGCGAGCGCGGCCTGCCGAAGGAGTCGGCGTTCGATTGCGGAGAGTGTGCTCATTCCCTACGGGAACAAGCCGGCGTCGAGCAAAGACCCACGTGATCAGAAGACACAGGGCAGTGATGCACCGTGAGCGGCTACTGTGTCGCCGTATTGCCCGTCAGCCCGTAGAGGACGAATTCATAGAGCAGCGACGTCCCGAATTGATAGAGCGTCGTCAGGGCCTGGATCCTCATGGTTTCGCCACACCCCGTCGCCAGCGTGCCGCTCAGGGTGCACAAGATCATGACAGCCGTGATCTTTCGTGTGCGCATCGCTCAGAACTCCCAGCCCGGTTGAGCCCAGGCGAGGCCTGCGACGGTAGCGCCGCCCGCCAACGCCAAAGCCTATCGTAGCGTACTATACCAACGTGAGGTAGACAGTCCAACACCGCACATTCGACGGGCCGGTGCCTCAGCCCATCCTGCGGCAACGATGAGACGGTCCGCGTTGTCGCCGAGGTACCCTCGTCGACAACCACGTCTACCTATGGATCGGTATATCGGGCCCAAAAACGTGAGGCGGAGCGGGAATGCCTGTCGCAGCCTTGCGACGGGTTTCGTCCGCCGAAGCGACGGGTTCCATCCCTGGCTTGCGTTCCTCAGGCCTTTGGGGATCGACCGCACAACGTGGCCTGTCCCCCAACGCCGGCGGCGATTCCTCGTCCTTGCGGTTGATGCGGGTTTTGGTGTATCACCGAGGCCCTGATGTCGCCGGCGGGGGCCGTCGGCACCGATTCCACGCGACAGCAAGCAGTAAGACAGCAAGACGAGGGCATCCATGTCGACCGAACCGACAACAGACGCGCCGGACCTCGAGGCCGGCGAGCGACGACCGTGGTGGCGAAGCGTCGGGCCGGCGCTGATCACGGCCTCGGTCGTGCTCGGCCCGGGCAGCATCTTGACCAGCTCCAAGGTGGGGGCGAGCTACGGATTCGGTATGGTGTGGGTGCTGGCCCTCGCGGTGGTCATGATGATGGCCTACACGACGATGAGCGCGAAGCTCGGCGTGACCACGCGCAACACGCCCTGCGACCTGATCGCCGCCCGCGCGGGGCGATGGCTCTCGGTGGTCATCGGGGCGTCGCTCTTTTTCGTGGCGACGGCCTTCCAGTTCGGCAATAACCTCGGCGTGCAGTCGGCCATCGTCGCGCTGTATCCGAGCGACCACTGGGCCGTCGTCTACAACATGGTCTGGTTCAACGTCGCGTCGATCACCTTCCTGTTCGCGTTCAAGGATCTGTACCGGATCATCGAGCGGTTCCTGATGATCCTCGTCGGCACGATGATCGTTGCGTTCGCGGCGAACCTGATTTGGGCGCTGCTCGTCGACGTCGGACCCGGCCAGACCCCGACCTCGGCCCCGACACGAGAAGGATGGCTCATGCTGATCGCCGTGTTCGGCATGGTGGGCACGACGTTCAGCGTGGGC
>CAZKCX010000400.1:0-6722 GCA_964550865.1 uncultured Planctomycetales bacterium | reverse complement strand
CGTGACGCTCGATGCATTCCAGGCGAGCTCCTTGGGCGAAGCGGCCATCGACATCGAGGAAGCCCGACGCCTCCTGGCCCAGCCCGGGAGGAGCCTCGAGCCCTCCGAGGATGGTCTTTCGTGAGAGTGCCCCGGCATCCGCACGAAAAACCCTTGACCCCAGGTCACTGCGATCCTACCAAGTAGCAACGGATGGCCTTCGATCCGACGGCCCTACCCCCGCCGCGCCGCGTGGCCGACGGGAACGGACGATCGGACGGTGGGCCGTAAGTCCTACACGGGAAAGGACATGCCTTTCACCTTGGTGCGGGTGGGAGGTGGTTCGATCCCCAGCGGCTGCGGTCCCGAGGGTTCGGGTGGAAACGCCCGGGCCTCCCGTGCTTGGAAAGGAGAGCCATGCCCGTCCAACGCGGCGCGCTCCCTGCTTTCACCTTGATCGAATTGCTCGTCGTCGTGGCGATCATGGCCTTGCTGATGGCGATTCTTCTGCCCAGCCTCGTCAAGGCCCGCGACCGCACGAAGGAGGTCGTCTGCGCGACGAACCTGCGGACGTGGGCGCAGGCGTTCCATCTCTACGCCAACGACTACGACGGGACCTTCCCTCACACCGACGACCGCGAGCGGAACCGTCCCCATGCGGGCGAGTATGATCCCGACCACCCGGAGCACGAGTGCTGCTACATTGATGTCCTGCCCCCGTACATGGGACGACGACCCTGGCGGGACTTCCCGCTGGGCGAGAAGCCGACGGACGACATCTGGCAGTGTCCCAAGGCCAAGCCCCTCCCGGATTCGGCCTATGAGTATGAGCCCTCCGTGCGCGGATACCACAGCTACGCGATGAACTCCTACCTCGAGCATGACTTTCTCTTCGGGCACGACGATCCGAGCGACTTCCAGCCGAGCTTCCTCAAGGTCGAGCGATGCGAGGCCCCCTCCAAGACGATCCTCATGTTCGAGCAGACCCTCGACCCCAAGCAGGGATCGGGTCAACAAGGGGGATTGACCGAAGCCGGCCGTTTCACCGCGGAGGATGCCCGCGCCCTCGCAGAGCGCCATGCTCATCGACGCGGTCTGCTCGGAGCGAATGTGACGATGATTGATGGCCACCTCGAGTGGCGAGATGACCTCTGGGATGAGGACCTCGGCAATCCTCGCATGCCCGAGAAAGATGACCTTACCTGGTACCCTTACCCCATAGAAGGAGCTGACGAATGATCGTACACAGGGGATTCCGTGTTGCAGCTCTTCTGTTCGTGGCACTCGTCTGTACGGCGGGCGGACGCGCTCCGGCCCAGACGGTCACGGAGACGTTCTTTCTCGACACGGACGCGGCGATCGACAGCCGCACGCCCACGACGAACTACGGGGGCAGCAGCACGGCCAAGGTGGTCGTCAATGGGGACGACGGTTCGGTCGTCCGCGTGCTGCTCGGGATTCCGAGCGACGTCTGGTCGATTCCCAAGGCGCAGATCGACAGCGCGACGCTGCACTTCTACACCTGGCAGGATTCGACGGGCGATCGCACCGTCAATCTTCATCCGCTGACGACGGGCTTCGTGGAGTCCGCCGCCACCTGGGAGACGTATGACGGCGCGAACGACTGGTCCAGCCCGGGCGGCGACTTCGATCTCGGCGCGGTCGTTACGGCCGTGGAGGGCACCAACTGGTTCACCTGGGACCTCCTGCCGCTCTGGGGAGACACGAATCTGCGTACCTTCGGGGCGTTGCTCAAGATGGATGACGAATCGAACCCTGGCGCGGAAGAGATGCCGCGAGCCCCGTTCACCAGCAGCGACGGACCCCAGAATGAGCGTCCGTACGTCGAGGTCACGTACACGGTTCCCGAACCCGGTTCGCTGGCGCTGCTGCTCGGCTTCACGGCGCTGCCTTGGCTGCGGGGACGGCGCACGTAGGCAACGTCGAACCGTTCCGACGAGGGCTAGTAGCATGCCGCAACCATCGGATGCGACGGATGTCCGGCACGTCATCCTTTGCGTCGGGGCGAAGCACGGCGGCAAGACGACGGCCATGCAGAGCCTGGCCGAGCGAGCCGTCGCGCAGGGCCGAACCGTTCGTGGCCTCCTGGCGCCATCGGTATGCGAGAATCGTCAGCCTATCGGTTATGACGTCGTCGACCTGTCCTCAGGACGTAGTGCGGTGCTGGCCCGTCGCGGTCGGGAGGGTCCCGAGTTCACGGGGGAATTTACCTTCGACGCCGAAGGTCTTTCGTTCGGGCGTGCGGTGCTGGCGAATGAGGCCAGCTTCCAGGCCGACCTGGTCATCGTCGACGAGTTCGGCCCGCTCGAACTGAAGGGCAGAGGCTGGCGCAGGGAGGTCGATGCGCTGGCCGCACGCGCCGGGGGAACCGTGTTGCTCGTCGTCCGCCGCAGGTTGGCGGAGCAGGTCGCCAGGCTGTACAGCGTTCCGCCGTCGCGTGTCGTCGACGTCCACAGCGACGGACTCGCTGCTTGGGTCCTCCATCACCCGTAGTCGGATGGCGCTCACCACGTGGCAAATCGTGGCGGGTGCGTTCGTCAGTTCTCGACGGAGATGCCGACGATGGTGACGTCGTCGCGTGGCCACTCGCGATGGCCGACGTGGTTCAGCTTGCTGCGGATCGTGTCGATGTCGTCCTCGATCGGGCCTTTCCCCAACCCTTGGAACCAGTCGGTCTGCTCGATGAGGTCCGGCGAGCCCCTCGAATCGCCGAGGAGCAGCGCTTCGAGCCCGTCCGAGAAGAACAGCATCGTATCGCCCGGCTCGAGCTTCCGGTGGCACAGCTCGAATCGCGCGCCCTCGAAGGCCCCGATCAGCTCGCCCGCGCTGCGGATCTGTTGCGGAGGCTGGCCAGGACGAACAAGAATCGGATACGGCAGTCCCCCCCGGGCCCACGTCAACGTTCGACGTCCGGCGTGGTAGATCGCGCAGCACGCGGTGACGAATTGGCATTGCTCCAAGTCCGCGTCCAGCAGCTCGCGATTGAGGCGATAGAGCAGTTCGTCCGGCGGCACGATCCGATAGAGATTTCCGTTGATCTCCTTGCCCCGCCAGGCCCGCTTGACGAACAGCGTCAGCAATGCGGCCGGCACCCCATGCCCGGTGACGTCGGCCACCGCGATGCCGATATGCGTCTCGTCCAGCCGCGTGACGTCGTAGATGTCGCCGCTGACGTACTCGGCCGGCCGGTAGAGCGTCAGGAACCGCACGCTGTCGCATTCGGGCAGCCGTCGGGGGAGGAAGTCCCTCTGCACCTGGCTGGCCAGCCGGAGCTGCTCGTCGAGTTGGCTGGCCTCACTGGCCATCTCCCGCGAGCGTTGGGCCATCTGCCGCGTTCGCTCGGCCATGTGGCGAAACGGCTCCACGAACGCGCAGATCGTCGCCAGCTGCGCCGAAAGCTCGTCGGCCGTCGGATCCACCGCGAAGCTCACGGGAACACCGGGCGGACGGCGGGTCGTGCCGATGCCGTTGATAGGACCCTTCGTCACGACCAACGTACCGCACGGCTTGTCCGCCAGTGAGGAGAAGATCTGCTCGACGTGCGACTGAACGGCCTGCTGATCCTCGGGCACCACGAGCACGAGGGCGTCGTAGTCGCCGCCGGCGTCGGCCCGGAGCATGTCCTCATAGGTGTTGATGGTGATGAACGCGGAGGCGCGTTCCAAGGCGGTCCGGAGCGCGTCCGGCAAAGGCTGGGTCTTCGAGACCACCTGGATCGTCGGGCTCTTCACATTGGCCCCCTCACCACATGACGTGTCTTCCCGCGGCGCCGCGGGCTATTCCTCCCCATCGGTACCTCTCGTCATCTCTTCCTACCTGCTTTAGAATGAACCCAGGTGAATGCGACCGGAATCGCTCGGACCGACCGGCGGCGACTCCGCGTTGCTCACGGTAGACTCCGCGGATTAGCGTTCCGTTGCCGGACGGTTAGATTTCAGGTGCGACATGGAACAGGCGCGACCCGTAGACCCGGCAATCGTCCGGCATGTCACGGAGTTCCGTCACGAACTGCACGCCCATCCGGAGCTTCTGTTCGATCTGCCCGAGACCGCGGGACGCGTGCTCCGAGAGCTTCGAAAGCTCCCCGGGCTGGCGATTCGTGAGAACGTCGCCGGGCACGGCATCGTCGCTACGCTCAGCGCGGACAAACCCGGACGGTGTGTGGCGCTTCGGGCCGATATGGACGCCCTCCCCCTGACCGAGGAGACCAACGTCCCATATTCCTCGACCGTCTCCGGTCGTGCCCACGCCTGCGGCCACGACGGCAACACCGCGTGTCTGCTCGGGGCGGCCATGGTCCTCACCGAGACGTCCGACGAGCTGCCCGGCAAGGTGAAGTTCATCTTTCAACCGGCCGAGGAGGGCGGTGGGGGCGGTCGTGTCATGTGCGAGGAGGGCGCGCTCGACGACCCGCCTGTGGACATGGCCTTCGCCCTGCACGCCTGGCCGGTCCTGGAGGTCGGACAGATCGGGATCCGCAGCGGCCCGGCACTGGCGGCCGTCGACACGCCCAGGATCACCATCAAGGGTAAGGGCGGACACGCCGCGCATCCCGAGATGTGCGTCGATCCGATCGTCGTGGCCGCCCATGTGGTGGTCGCGCTCCAGACCATCTCCAGCCGCTTCACGAGCGCGACCGATCCGGTCATCGTCACCGTTGCGCAGATCCACGCCGGCACGACGCACAACATCATCCCGCCGGAGGCCAGGCTCGAGGGGACGATCCGCTCGCTCACGCCCGAGGTACGGGAACGGGCCCATCAGCTGGTGCGCCGGATCGCGACGGAGACGGCCGAGGCCTACGGGGCCACCGCCGAGGTCGAGATCGAGCCCGGCTATCCGCCGCTCGTGCACGATCAGGAGGCGGCGGCGTGTGTGGCGGCCGCGGCGACAAGCGTCGTCGGCGCCGAGAACGTCGTGCTCAACGAGCCCCCCAGCATGGGGGCGGAGGACTTCGCCTACTTCGCCCAGCGCGTGCCGGCGGCGATGTGGCGGCTGGGCGTTCGCCCTCGGGGCGCCGACGACTGTCCCAGCCTGCACACGCCGCAGTTCAACTTCAACGACGATGCCATCCCCATCGGCATCCGCATGCACTGCGAGATCGTCCAGCGATGCCTTAACGCGGGTGCATAGATCACCGGCCTCGCTTGAATCGGCTCGCTCGTCTGCGCACAATACCGACCTGTGGCTGTGATACAGGGGAAGCCCCGCCGCCGGATCTTTCTGACCCTCGGCCGCGCAGGACCGATCGTCGGAGGAGGCCCCATTGAGATTACCGCAGTTCGCGCTGATCCTATCGGTCTTGTCGGGCTTGGTCCTCGTGTCGGTCAGCTGCCGGCAGCAGACGACAGACCGTGTACCACAGGCCGACGAGGATCCCCCCGTTCTGCTCGAGGAGCCCCAGAAACAGCCGACTCGCCGGTCGAAGAAGGATGAGACGGAACTGCTGCTCTTGCTCGAGGAACCCGACGAGGCTTTCTCCGCTGCGGGGCCGATGGCCGACAACAGTCGATGCCACGTCTGCCATATGAACTACGAGGTGGAGGAGTTGGCCGTCACCCACGCAAAGGCCAACATTGGCTGCGAGAAGTGTCACGGCGCGTCGGACGCGCATTGCAGCGACGAGGACAACATCACGCCGCCGGAGATCATGTTCCCCCGTGCGAAGATCAACGGCTCTTGCATGACATGTCATCCCAAGGGCCGGCTCGACATCAAGGCGCACAAGCCGGTCTTGGAGGCGCTTGCCCAGAACAAGAAGGTCTGCACCGATTGCCACGGTGATCACCGCCTGGCCCATCGGACCCGTCGTTGGGACAAGGCGACCGGCAAGCTGATCGAGGACGACAAGGTCCGCATGATCGAGAAGGCGCCGCCCAAGAAGTAGTCGCAGCATGACGTCGTAGGCTCACGCGCCGGCACCTCTGACTCAAGGAGAATGTGACATGGCGGATGGGCGACTCAACCGACGCGATTTCATGCGGGATGTGGCTGTGGGCGCTGCCGGGGCCGCCGGTGCGCTCGGCGCGGCGGACCTGGCCGGGGCCGCCGCGAAGACGTCGCGGATCCGGAGCTACAACGAGAACATGGAGTACCGGAGACTCGGCAAGACCGGTCTCATGGTTTCGGCCGTCTGTCTCGGCGGGCACTGGAAGCGCGTCAACGTGATGAAAGAGGCCTTCGACAAGAATCGCCGTGAGGTCGTCAGCCGATGCATCGACGTCGGGATCAACTACGTCGACGCGTGCTGCCGTCGTGAGGTGGTCGCCTACGCCAAGGCCTTGAAGGGGCGCCGCGACAAGATGTACATGGCGCTGTCCTATTGCGGCAGGGAGGCCCGCAACGAGGCGTACCGCACCGCGGGCAAGCTGATGGAGAGCCTCGACGCGCTGCTTCAGGAGTCGGGGGAGGAGTACACCGACCTGTGGCGGATCACCTGCTTCGAGCCGGGCGGCCGGCATACCTTCAACACGTCGTGTGAAATCGTGGCCGCGCTCGAGAAGGCCAAGAAGCAAGGCAAGGCCCGACACATCGGCATCTCGTCCCACGACCGACGTTGGCTGAAGATGATGGTCGAGCAGTTCCCCCCGATCGAGGTCATCCTGATGCCCTATACGGCCCGGAGCAAGGTCGCCCCCAAGGACAGCATCTTCGATGCCGTTGCGAAGTGCGACGTCGGCGTCTTCGGCATCAAGCCGTTCGCCAGCAACTCGCTGTTCAAG
>CAZKCX010000399.1:0-6725 GCA_964550865.1 uncultured Planctomycetales bacterium | reverse complement strand
GTCCGCTCACCGTTCCGCGCGTCTTTGGAATGACGGATCCGTCCCGGGCGGCAATCGCTCGCGGCGAAGACCTTGCACGCCAGCGCCCGTAATCTACGATGGGCCAATAGGCCGTTCCCGCGCTCGCTGTCTCGGCGGCGCAGACCATCGCAACAACATTCGCAAGGGAGCAGGACATGCCCGCGAATCTGCCAACCACGATCGGCTGGACACGTCGACGGTTTCTCCGTGCCGCGGGAGGCACGTTCGCGTGCCTCACGAGCGGCGAACGAGCTCTTGGAGACGCAAGCCCTTCCTCTCGCCCGAACATCATCCTTTGCATGACCGACGATCAGGGCTGGGGCGATACGGGCTACAACGGCCACAAGGTTCTCAAGACACCGACGCTCGACGAGATGGCGCGCTCCGGCGTTCGGTTCGAGCGGTTCTATTCCGCCGCATCCGTGTGTTCGCCCACCCGCGGAAGCTGTCTGACCGGCCGCCACCCCTTTCGCTACGGCATCTTCCACGCGAACGTCGGGCACATGCCTGAGCAGGAGTTGACGCTGGCCGAAGCCGTACGAACGATCGGCTACACGACGGGCCACTTCGGCAAGTGGCACCTGGGCACGCTGACCAAGAAGTGGAAGGACTCGAATCGGGGAGGCGACCGCAACAAGAAGCACTACTCACCGCCGTGGAAGAATGGTTTCGACGTCTGCTTCAGCACCGAGGCGAAGGTGCCGACGTACGATCCGATGATCATCCCCAAAGGGTGGCGCAAGGGCAAACCCGGAAGGCCGTTCGGCACCTACTATTGGACAGGGCCCGGCAAACGTGCCGCCGACAACCTCGAGGGGGACGATTCCCGCGTGATCATGGATCGTGTCGTGCCGTTCTTGCGGAAGGCGGTGCGAGACAAGAGCCCCTTCTTCGCCGTGGTGTGGTTCCACGCACCCCACCTACCCGTGATCGCCGGCGCGAAGCATCGCGCGCTGTACAAGGACCAACCGCCCTTCGCCCAGGACTACTTCGGCTGCATCACGGCGATGGACGAGCAGCTTGGCCGATTGCGCGACACGCTTCGCGAACTCGGCGTGGCGGACAACACCCTCCTCTGGTTTTCCAGCGACAACGGCCCGGAGGGCCGGAGGGACACCGCTCAGAACGGATCCACGCGCGGGCTTCGCGGCCGGAAACGTAGCCTCTTCGAGGGTGGCGTCCGCGTGCCGGGACTTCTGGAGTGGCCCGCCAGGATCCGAGGGCCTCGCATCATCCATGCGCCATGTTGCACGAGCGATTATGTGCCCACCGTATTGAGTCTGCTCGGCCTGGAGCCGAGCAATCAGCCCACGCCCATCGACGGCGTGAACCTCATGCCGCTCATCGAAGGGAAGGCCGACACCCGACCGGCGCCGGTTGCCTTTGAGTCCAAGAAGCAGCTTGCCCTGATCGACAACCGGTACAAGCTCATCTCGCAGGACGGCGGCAAGAGCTACATGTTGTTCGATATCGTCAACGACCCTGCGGAGACGAACGATCTGTCCTCCGCGAAGCCCGAGACGACCCGGCGGATGCGATCGACGCTGGTGAAATGGAGGGCCACGTGCAAGCGGAGCCGCGCCGGCGAGGACTATGATTGAGTCCAGCCGGGGCGTTCTAGCGCGGGCCACCTTTCGGCTTGCTGGTGGTTCGCCCCGCCACGAAGCTCCACGTTTCGCTCCATGGGCTCCACGCGCCCCGATCGTCCTTCGCTCGGACCCGCCAGAAGTAGCGCTTTGAGGGGATCAGCCAACCCGCCGGCACGCGCCACTCGGGCTTGCCGGAGGACGTCAGTCGTTCGAGGTTCGGCGAGACGGGCAGGCGCATGTCCGGCCGATCGCGGACGACCACGTGGTAGTCTGCCATCGAATCGCCGTCCGGATCGATTGCCCGGGTCCACGTCAGGCGCGGCGCCCGTGAGTCCACGATAGAGCCGTTCTTGGGTGACGTTGGGTTGGACGGAGCCTTTGGGGGCCTGTTTGCCGAACTCTCTCGCCATCGGTGGGTCACCTTGATGCGACGAGGCCCTTTCGTCTCGTCGCGGTACACGACCTCGTTGGCCCCCACGCGGAGGGTCGGAAGCGAGGGGATGGCCATCTCGACATCGGTCTCGAAGCGCAGGAAGTCGATCCCGATACCGCACGGATTGCTGAACGCCAACCAATCGATCTTGACATAGTACTCGTACAACGCGTTCATCCGCCGTGTGCCGATGAACTCGTCGATGGAGACATCGCATTCCCGCATTTCCCCGCGCCGTCCATGCCAGACATTCCGCCAATGGTCCCCGTCGTAGGAAAGGTGAACCTTGGGCAGACGGCCCCCATTCCGCTTGCAGGGGAAGCGAACCTGGATCCGTCCGCCGACGATGCAGTACGGACTGCACACGCGAAAGACCAAGCCCGAGCCGCGGTGCCCTTCTGCGGCGTGCATGTAGGGGCGCTTGTTGTCGGTCGCCCAAAGGACGATGTTGTAATGCCTTTCCGCCGCGTCCAATATGTGCGATTTCGTCAGGTCCGGTTCGTAGACGATCTTTCCGTTGGCGAACTTTGGGGGCGGCTGCTCCTTCTGACGCCAGTTGTCGTGATACTTACCGACGTTGTCCCATCGCCGAACGAGCGACTCTCCGGGCCGAAGCGTCAGCGCCATCGTGTGGCCCATGGCCGCTTCATAAGGCGTTCCTGTGTTTCGCCCGTAGCTTCGGGCCCGCGAGGCGTCATACTTCGGATGGTCCGGCGCGGCGAAGCCTTGGTGGTGTGTGCGTGTGACCAGCCACTTGTCGGCGGCGGCCTCTGCGGCGCTGACGATCCGCCGGTTGTCGCGGCTCCGGTAGAAGGCTTTCCGATCGGCGTCGAGCACGTGCCACGCGCCGTCGAAGAACACCTCGGAGATCCAATGGGCCGAGCGGAAGTTGAGCACCCGGCTCTTCAGCCCGAGCCGGGACCATACCGTCGCCATCCCGATGGCCATCGGACCGCAACCGGTATTCTCGTAACAGTTCAGGTGCTTGATCGGATCGTACACGTCCCCCTTCTTCACACCGTTCTCGTAGTACAGCTCCGGTGCGTTGTGGTGGTAGAAGTTGTCCCGAAAGACCTGGAAGACGGCGAAGGCCTTCTCACGATCGCTCATGCCGGGTTCGATGATCTCCTCGATCAATGTGTCGATGGAAAACCAGTCACGACGATCGTTGATGACCAGGCGAGGATTGACGACGTCGGTTTCGCCTACATTCTCGATGGTCAGCTCGACGTTGGGCTGGAAGCCCGCCACTTCCATCATGTGGTGGCCGTCGAGATTCACGTACCGCCTCGTATTGAAGCCGTCGAGCGTACCGCCCACGTCGACCGTGTATTCCTCATGGCCGGCCTCGATCAGCCGTTTCATCTCTTTGGGCGGTGCGTCTCGCTTGCCTTCGCCTGCGGCGAGCCCTTGCGCGCTGGTTAGGAGGAAGATCGCGGAAACCGCCCGAATCCAGTGTGGCCGCATTTGCTTACGCTCCGGCATGTTTCCTCACTCGAATCCGTAACGGTCTGCTCGATTCCACCTCGATCGACAACCCGTCGATGAGCGCCTTGCCTTCGAGTCTCCGCTTGGCTACCGGAGAGGCCGGGCCGATGCTCACCGAATACGTTATCCGCGGTTGCACCACATACCACTGTGGCATCTCGTTGATTCGCGCCCAGTCGACCGTCGCTCCGCGATGCGTGGTGCGCGGTCCGTCGAAGCAGAGCTTGCCCGTATAGGGAGCGTGCGACTCCACGGTCAGCAAGAGTTCCTCCCCGCTGCGCACGGCACCCACGCGGACGTTCGGTTGGAACGGCACGTGACGAACCCCCTGGGAGCACATCATCATGTGCAGGCACAGCGTGCGACCCGTGCTGCCGTCGAAATGCCCGCCCGTGTACGGCCCGAACTCGGCCTCCGGCTGCCGGCGATGGATGTGCTGAAGGGTCGCCCAGTCGAGCCATGCGAAGCCGTCGCCCACGTGCGGATAGCGATTCCAGAGTACGATCATGCTTTCGTACGAATCGCTCCAGTCGTCGCTGCTGCGGGATCGAGGCCAGAGCGTCTTTCCGTACTTCGCGTGCCCCGTGCGATGGGTCAGCAGCCAACGAAGGGGCTTCTCGATGGCCCTGCGATAGTGGTTGCCCTCCGCTGCCCGATCGTAGTTGTCGTAGGCGAAGAGCACGTAGCCCCAGGTGTCCGGCGGCTGCCGCCATCCGTCCCCCGTCGGGGCTTTGCCGCAGAAGAGCCCGGTCTCTGGATGCGCGGCCTCATCCAGTATGCGGTCGAGCAGGCGTCGCAGCGGCTTGCCATACTGCTTTGCCTTCGCTCGACCGAGCTTGGACTCCAGGGCGAACAACTCCGCCAGACCCGGCGTAAGCTCGCAGCCGTGGTCCTGATAGCGAACCCGCTTGACGGCGTTCTCAGGGTCAAGCAGTAGACGATCCGCGAGCTTCTCCGCAGCCAGCAGATACTTCTCGTCGGCGGACATCGCGTAGAGTCGCGCCAGCGTCTGGAGCATGTTTCCCCAGGCCTCGTGCCCGTGAAAGGCCCGGAATAGACCGCCGCGCTTCTCCGCTTCGACGAGCATGGCGTCCGTCAGGCGGGACATCTCCTCGTACCAGATATTGTCGGTGCCCAGCACCTCGACGATGCGGATCAGCCCGTCGCGAAGCCATTCGGAAAGCTCGCCGAGCGTGGCGATGCGCCCGGCCTTGCGGGCCTTCAGGTCGTACAGCGTCGGAAGGCCGCTCGGCGTACCGCACAGCTCGCGTGAGCTGACGAGCGTCTGATGGAGTGTCCCGCCCGGGGCGTTGAATTCCGGCGCGACGTACGAGGCCATGAGCACGAGCGAGGAATAATGATCGGCCGCCTCGTTATGGTAGTCCCAGATCTTCCCGCGGGAGTACAGATGCGTCTTCGGATCGCGCTTGCGTTGGATCCATCCGCGCAGCAACTTGCGAACGTGTTGCCCACAATCGGCGTAAACCTTGCCCCGCGCCCGAGCTTGGCTCCAATCGCCCGAGAACTCCGATGAGCCCATGGTCGTGGCGACGCGACCGAGCTCGTCCCACAGCAGGAGGATCCAGTCGGCTCCCACCATGGGCGGGAGCGTCGTTCGAACCGTGTGGGCTCCTTGGGTCACGCTGGAACGGTCCCACCGCTGCGCCCCCTTTGGTCTGAAAAGCAGCAGGCCCGTGGCCGGGCGGTTTGTCTGGAAGTCAACCGTTAGTCGGCGGCCGACCTGTTCGCACTTCGCATCGCCGATGTTGAGCGGATCGTTCTTGGCGAGGGCGAGGGCGGCGTCGATCAGCGTGATGCGTGACGCGTCGGCCAGGTCGCGATCGTCCTTGTTCGTAAGGACCTTCCGGATCGTCTCGTCGCGGAGCCTTCGGGCCGCGCGCGAGCGGGCCTCGTCACCCGCGGCGAGGTCCTCAAGCAGGCGGAGGATCTGCCAATCCTCGATGCCCTCGCGGCTTGCCTCCCACCGCCGCGACGTGATCGGGCCTTCCGCGCCGTCGTAGACCGTGCCGCAGTCGGCGATCGGGCCGTCGAAGTCGTTCCACGGGTCGCCCCGCCAGGAGTTGTAGTCCCAGTAGAACACGCCATCGAGCCGAAGGTTGGCCGCCTCCCACGGTTTGAGGCGATGATACGTATAGGGCGAGAGCGACTTCATGTTCGTGCTGCACGTGTAGGTGTAGACCGGTTCGCCCAGGCTGCGATAGACATCGAGCAGCTTCGCACCAACCTTCGGCCGCTTCAGCGTGTGCAGATGTGGGACCCAGACGTCGATGTACGGATCCATCCGGCGGACCTCTTCCACCGACTGCGCCCCGTCCATGACGAAACGCACCTTCGGATCGATCTTCCGGAGCAGCTTGCCGCCCTCGACGACGTAGTCCACGTTCTCCCCGGTGGCCTCGTCCCAGATCTGGACGCAGAAATCGTCGTAGTCAAGCCCCAGGGCCTTGAGGTGTTCCAGCCACTTCGTATAGGTGTGGCGGAACGCGCGGACCCAGGGCTCACTGAGAAAGTCCCAGCCCTTTCTCCCGTTGGCGTATCGCCAGAAGCCTCGGATGATGCCGTACGCAAACAGGAGCTGTCCGCCCGTCTCGCGGGCATAGCGCATCTTGAGCCGCAGGAGGCGATCGTATGCGCTGTAGTCGATCTCGCCGATGGCGTTTCCCTGCTCATCGAAATCGGGCTTGGGCATATGCGTGCTCACCAGGAAGAACGTCACCTTGTGGGCCGCGAGATCCCTGACGTACGCCTCGTTCCGGGCGTAATCCCAGTTGTACACGGCGAAGTCGGGGTAGGTCTCGACGCGAAGCGGGTCAACCTCTACCTGCAGGCGAACGCTCTTTGCCGGCGGCGATCCGTTGTGGGCGCGTGTCGCCAGGGGCCGTAGCTGGAGGTTCGTCTCGTACCGGCCGGGGGGAAGGTCTCTCGCGGGAAGCGTCAACCAGATCTGCCGGCTCTCGCCCGGGGGGACATCGAGGCGGCCTGCGGGGTTGAGCGGGATCAGCGGATCCGCGACCACGCTTCCGATGCGGAGCTCTTGCCAGTCGGCGACGGAGAGCTCGGGCCTGGCGTCGGGGAACTCCACCACCGGATCGTCCCCCTCCAGCAGGCGGATGTCGTCAATCCACACGGTGCCGCCTCCGGCGCGGGACCAGATCACGATTTGATGCAACGTG
>CAZKCX010000398.1:0-6738 GCA_964550865.1 uncultured Planctomycetales bacterium | reverse complement strand
GGAGTGGCACCGCTCAATAGAGCAGCGGCACATGGCAAGGGTCCGCGCGACGCTCACGCCAGGTACACTTCCCGCCCCTCGCGTGCCGAGCGTTCCGCCGCCAGGGCGAACTCGGTGACGGCCTTACCATCCGCGCCGGTCAGACGCGGCTCGCCGCCGGTCTGGAGCACGCCGATGAAGTGTCGCGTGCAATCGATGAAGCTGTCGGCCCAATCTGTCCGCTGCACGGGCACCTGTTCGGTCTTGCCGTCCACGTAGAGCAGCACGGGCGGGATGTCGAACGTCGTCGTGCTGCACGTGCTGATCATGATCATGCCCCGCTCGCAGATGATCTCCACGCGGTTGTCGTCGGCGTAGTACTTGCTCTTGACCATCATCTTCGGCGTGTAGGCGAAGTCAAACACGGCGTGTTTGTTCTTGTCGACGAACTCCACCATCGCCGTTGCGGGCACGTCGACGCGTTTGGTCGGCACGATGCTGTTGTGGTGGATCCACGCGACGACCTTCCGCGGGGCGCCCATAATCCACCGGGCGAGCGACCAGAGGTGATAGCCGTGGTCGAACACGACCGGCCCGCCGCCGCACCGCCCGGGCGTCAAGCGCCACAGCCACGCGCTGAGCGGCACCTTCCATCCGTGCTTCAGCTCGCCGCCGTTGTAGTGTAGCCGCATCATCGTCGGCTTGCCGATCCGGTCGCTGTCGATGACCTTCTTCGCCGCGACGTAGGGCGGATAGAAGACGAACTGCTCGTAGACGCGAAGCCGCACGCCGGCGTCCTCCGCGGCGCGAATCATCTCGTCGCATTCCTCGCTGCTGTGGGCCATTGGCTTCTGCACGGAAACGTGCTTGCCCGCCTGGGCGGCCGCCACCGTCATCTCGCAATGCAGATCATGCGGCAGCAGGACCTCCACCATGTCGACGTCCGCATCCTCGAAGAGCTTCTTCGGATCGGTGTGGATCTTTCGTACTCCCCATTCGGCCGCACGGGTCTGCGCGAGCTTGAAGTCGCGATCGCAGACGGCCACCACCTTCGCGGCCGGATTGCCCTGATAGCCGAGGATGTGCAGCGTGCTGATGCGTCCGCATCCGAGGAAGCCGACGCGTACGGGTTGGGTGCTCATGGGTTGAGTCCTCATTCCGCCCAGGCCGCCAGCCGTTCGACAGACCGGGCGTAGCGAAGGAGCTTCTGCGGCATCGGGGTGTTGGCCGCCATGGCGAGCGCGAAGTAGGCGTCCAAGACCGCGCGGGCCTCCTCGCACGGGCCCGTCAACGTATCCATGGCTTCCAGAAGCGTACCGCCGGGTCGAATGCGGTCGAGATTCGCGATCACGGGATCCTCCCGAGACCAGGCGTAGTCGACGCTCGGTGTCGCGCCCTCGGCATCGCCCGTCAACCCGAACGCGCCGTGACGCAGGGCGTACAGCTCGCCGCCGGTCCAGGATGCAAACTTGACGCGATCGAACACGATCGGGCCGGCCTCCACCCCCGCCACACTCACCGGGTCGACCAGCCGCACCGCGGGCGGATCCGGACGAAACATCACGTTCTCGTAGAACAGATCGCCGTGCAAACGAACGCTTTCGGCGTCGCGCAGTTGCGCCGTCGGCCGGGCGTCGCCCCAGACCATCGGCAGGACGTGTTGCAGGTTCGCCAGCGAGCGGCCATTCACGACGATCCGCTCAGCCCGCGCGAACCGTGCGAGGTCGGGATCGTCCATCGCGATCCGCAGCACCTGCTGCATGACGGGCCAGACGATCTGCTCGGGTTCGAACGGCTCACCCGGTAGCCGGTAGAGCCCGTGGACGAGCGCATCGACCAGCAGCCGATCGACCTGTTCGGCCTCCAAGGCCGAGAACCGTCCCTCGGCAAGCAGCGTTCGCACGTCGGTGAAGCCCTCCAGCGGCTCCATGTCAAACCAGAGCCGCCGGTCCGTGCGAATCGGCGTTGCCCGCAGGGCCTCACACTCGTCGAGCACGCGCACGAACCAGGGCGATACGGCGTCGGGTAGCCCGCGAAGGTACCTCCATTCCTTGACGAAGACCTCGCGCGCCCACGGTGCGTCCAGCCGATGCAGCACCTTTCGCACGCGCGGCTCACCGTCTACGCGGACCAACAGCACGTCTTCCCACCAGCCGGTCTGGATCTCCCTTAGGACATCCACGTCAGCGGCCATCGGTCGCCCCCGCCGGCTTGGGTCCCAGCTCGATCGGCCCAGGACCCTCATGCTCCTCGGCGAGCGGGACGGTCTGGGGCAGGATCTCACGCACATCCCCCGCCTTGGCGTACTCGAAGTCCGTGACCTCCAGCGGCGCGACGATGGCGATGAACTCGCCGTCCAGGATCGTCCCGTCCTCGCAGTAGATGGTGAACGTCCCCTGCTGACGAAGTCCGCCCAGACCGACGCGCTTCAGGTCGATCTTGCCCTTGACGAACCGCGTCTTGCCCGCCAGGCGACCGGTGGCCTGGATCAAGAACCCTGCCACCTTGCCCCCGGCCGACAGCGGCTCCCCCACCTCAATCGGCTCAGGGCGCGGTTCCGGGAGGAGCATGTAGACGAAGAACTGTTTGTCCCCCGCCTGCGCGCCGGGCAGCGGGAAGATCAGCAGGAGCCGTTGCAGGCCGGGATGATCGCCGGAGGTATACGCCCACTCGCTGTGCAGGCGGACGCGGTCCATCGGGTGGGGCAGGCCCGGCTGAATGAGCAGGACGTCCGCACGCGTCTTGCAGCCGATCAGGCAGGAGGCCACGACGACGAGCGCAAGCGCCTTCCCCGCGAGCCCAACCAGACGCATTCCTCGGTCAAACAGCATGGGGCGATTCTACGCTGTTTGCACCAAGGTGTGAACAGTCGTGTAGCTTCGCCTTGTGTGGTTCAGCCGCCCTCGGGCGGGGCCTTCCAACGCTTCACGGCCGGGGCGGCCGTGGAACACTCCTCGATCGATGTTGCAGGCGGCTTCGTTTGGTCGCGCGCGATCGTGCAACGTCGAACCGGCGTTCGATCTCCTTGCCCGCCGCGCACTTGGTCCGGAGGCTTCGCGCTGGTAGGCTCATGCGCCATGAACGCGACGATCATCAGCATCGGGGACGAACTACTGCTCGGTCGGACCGTCGACACCAACTCGGCATGGCTGGCGCAGCAGCTCGCCGCGCTCGGCATCGACGTGCTCGCCCACGTGACCGTCGGCGACGACCAGGACCGGACCCGCGATGCGATCGACCACGCCGCGCACCGCTCCGACTGGGTCTTCGTCAGCGGGGGGCTCGGTCCGACGCCGGACGACTTGACCCGACAAGCCCTCGCGGAGGCGATGGGCGCGTCGCTCGAGCTCCGCGAGGAGTTCGTCGATCAGATCGCGGGCTACTTCCGCCGTTTCGGGAAGACCATGCCCGAGCGGAACAAGGTGCAGGCGATGTTCCCCGTCGGCTCGCGGGCGATCGCCAACTCCTGCGGGACCGCCCCGGGCATCCAGGCGCGGCTCCACGACGCCGAGGTCTTCGTCATGCCCGGCGTGCCCCGGGAGATGAAGGTCATGTTCGAGCGCGAGGCCTTGCCTCAGCTCCAGGCCGGCTCCGGCGGGCGCGTCATCCTGCTCGACACGCTCTGGACCTTCGGCCAGGGCGAAAGCACCGTTGCCGAACAGATCGCCGACCTCATGGAGCGCGGTCGCAATCCGGCCGTCGGCACGACCGTCCAAGACGCCAAGATCGGCGTGCGGATCTTCGCCACCGGCACGACCCGCGAGGAGGCGCGGCGCTTGCTCGATGCCTCCGTCGAGGAGATCTCCTCGCGGCTCGGCACGCTGATCTACGCCCGCGGCGAGGGATCGCTCGCCCACGTCGTGGGTGAGTTGCTCCGTCGGGCCGGTCAGACGGTTGCCACGGCCGAATCCTGTACGGGCGGACTCATCGCCAAGACGCTGACCGACGTCGGCGGCAGCAGCGACTACGTCCGCTGCGGCTACGTGACCTACTCGAACGAATCCAAGACGGAGCTGCTCGGTGTGCCGGCCGAACGCCTCGCCGAGCACGGTGCGGTCTCCGCGCCCGTCGCCGAGTCGATGGCACTCGGGAGTCGCGAGCGCAGCGGCGCAGACTGGGCGATCTCCGTCACGGGCATCGCCGGCCCGACCGGCGGCACGGCCGAGAAACCCGTCGGACTCGTCTATATCGCCCTGGCCGGACCCGAAGATTGCACGGTCCGCGAGTACCGTTTCGGCGAGCACCTGACGCGCTATGACGTTCGCAGTCGTTCGCGGTGGGCCGCCTTGAATCTCTTGCGCCTCGCCCTGCTCGGCGAGCGCGAGACCGGCGGCTGGTGCCGCGCGGTCCAGCGGCGTAGCCGACCCGGATGACGGATCCCACTCGAATGAATAGGATCGATAATCGGATTCTGGGACGCACGATATGGAGCCGATCCTGTGGAACAGCCGCCCACGGCTGTTCGTATTGGGTTTGCCCGGTCGAGGGCGACTGGGCCACACGGCACGCAAGTGCCCCAGAACTCACGTACCGACAACGTGCAGAACGGCTGGATCGCCACAAACCACGTCGTACCCCAGGAGGTATCTCATGATCAGCTCTCTTACCTTCGCATCGATAGCGCTGACCGCCGGGATGGCCGCCGAGCCAAAACCGGTTCCCGACCGGAACGTCTTGCGCGATACCGTCGACGGCGTGCCCCGGCGCGAACTCGTCCGACAGTATCTCCTGCAACGGGTCGACGAGGCCTGGCAGCGCTGGCAGACAGAGTACGAGAAGCTCAAGACGCCGGAGCAAATCGCCGCCTACCAGAAGGCTCGCAAGGAGTATTTCCTCTCGTCGATCGGCGGGCTACCCGAGCGGACGCCGCTGAACCCGCGCGTCGTTCGCAGGTTCCACCGCGAGGGCTTCCGCATCGAGACCGTCCTCTTCGAGAGCCAACCGAAGCACTACGTCACGGCCGCGCTCTTCCTGCCGGAGCCGGCCAAGCACAAGCCGCCGTATCCCGGCGTGCTCGTGCCATGCGGGCACACCGCCAACGGCAAGGCCGCCGAGATGTATCAACTCGTCTGCGCGCTGCTCGCGAGAAACGGCTTGGCCGCCCTGATCTACGACCCCATCGATCAAGGCGAACGGCCGCAATTGCTCACGAATGCCGGCAAGGCGCGCTTCCGCGGCGTGGCCGGCCACGATCAGGTCGGCGTGGGAAGCGCGCTACTCGGGCGAAACACCGCGCGGTTCCGGATCTGGGACGGCATGCGGTCGATCGACTACCTGCAGTCGCGGCCCGAGGTCGACCCCAAACGCATCGGCTGCACCGGCAACAGCGGCGGCGGGACGATGACGTCGTACCTGATGGCCCTCGACGAGCGGATCGTCGCGGCCGCGCCGAGCTGCTACATCACGAACTTCCATCGCCTGCTGCACACGATCGGCCCGCAAGACGCCGAGCAGATCATCTTCGGGCAGGTCGCGTTCGGCATGGATCATGCGGACTACATCCTCATGCGGGCGCCCAAGCCGACGCTGATCTGCGCCGCCACGAAGGATTTCTTCGACATCGGCGGGACGTGGACGACGCACCGCTACGCCAAGCGCCTCTACTGCCGAATGGGCTTCGGCGAGCGCGTCGACCTCGCCGAGAACGACGACAAGCACGGCTTCAAGCAGCCCCTGCGCGAGGCGGCCGCCCGGTGGCTCCTGCGCTGGTTGGCGGGGCGCGACGAGCCCGTCACCGAACCCGAGATGAAGATGCTCACCGAGCGGGAGATCCAGTGCACGCCCAAGGGCCAGGTCATGCTGCTCGAGGGCGCGCGGAGCGTGTACGACCTGAACCGAGACTATGAGGCCAAGCTTGCCGAACAGCGAAAGAAGCTCTGGGCCGAGGGAGAGCGGGCCGACCTGCTCGATCGTGTCCGCAAGATTGCGGGCATTCGAACGCTCGATGCCCTGCCGAAACCGACCGTGCGATCGCGAGGCCTGGTCGCCCGAGATGGCTATCGTCTGGAGAAACTCGTCCTTCGAACCGACCCGGGCATCGTCCTGCCCGCGCTGCTGGCCGTGCCCGATGAGGCCAAGCCCGAGCCCGTCGTCCTGTACGTCGCCGGCAAGGGCAAGCGCCAAGGCGCGGGATCCGACGGGCGCATCGCGGAATTGGCCAAGACCGGTCGCACGGTGTTGGCCGTTGACGTGCGCGGCACGGGGGAGACGGCACTGAAAGAATGGCGCGATATGAACGTCGCCTATCTGCTCGGCCGATCGTTCATGGGCATGCGGGCCGAGGACATCCTCGTCTGCGCCCGCTATGCGGGCAAGGAATTGTCGGGAGACAAACCGCGACCGGTGGACCTCGTGGCCGAGGACGTCGCCTGCGTGCCGGGGCTGCATGCCGCCGCGCTCGAGCCGCAGCTGTTCGTGCGCGTCAAGCTGATCCGGCCGCTGGTGTCGTGGTCGAACGTGGTGAAGACGCAGCCGACAAAAGACCAATGGCCCAACGTCGTCCACGCCGCGCTCAAGACCTACGACCTGCCGGACCTTGCCAAGACCCTGGCCGACAAGCTGACGATCGAGCACCCGCTCGACGCCACCGGCCAACCGGTCGACGGCCCGTAATCTGAAAGGTCGTAGCCAACGTCCACCGAACGACGCGCCACTGTTCTGTGCACGATGCTCGTAGCACGGGCGTGCTTCTCACGGCGTAGTATCGTGTTTCACAAGTAGCACGACTATGGCAATGTCCATGCGTGCCACGGTTGTTGC